>JAAFHE010000557.1 GCA_013298265.1 Lysobacterales bacterium
ACGAGAGTCGCTGCGGTTGTACGCCCGGATACAGCTGCCGCCACGGCACCGGCAGACCCTTGGTCCACAACGATGCCAATTGACGGTATTTGCCTTTCTCGATCCATTGCGCGACGGCGCCGGCGAGATCCTCATCACCCGAGAACTGGCCCAGCAGGTCGCCACCGCGACGCACTTCGCCGTGCCAGGTGTCGTCCACCACCGTCGCGCCCTGCAGCCAGTCGGCCAGCCGCGCAACGAGCATGTCGCGCGAGGAGGCCAGCAGCACGAGACGATGCTCCATCGCCTCCCGGCCCACCTGCAGCGTATAGGCGAGGTCCGCCAGTCGCAGGCCCTCGCCTTCCGCATGCAGATGATCGACGAGTTGGCGCGCCCGCGCGCGCAGCTGTTCGCTGGTGACGGCCGAGAGCAGGATGATCGCCGGCTGACCCGGCACGCCCTCGTAGACCGCCGCGCCCGGCGCCGCGATGTATTCCTGCACGATCAGGTGTGCGTTCGCGCCGCCGGCGCCGAAGGACGAAATGCCGGCCGTACGCGGATATTCCGCGCGCCGGCCGTCGAGTTCGATCTGCGGCCGCGGCCAGTCGGCCAGTTCGTGCTGCACCACGAAGGGGCTTTGCGCGAAGCGGATTTCCGGATTGATCTGCGCCGCATGCAGGGTGGGCGCGAGCTGCCGGTACCGCATCTGCAGCACCACCTTGGTCAGCGCCGCGATACCGGCCGCGCTTTCTCCATGGCCGATGTTCGACTTCACCGAGCCGATGGCACAGAAGGCTTTGTCGTCGGTGCCGGACGCGAACGCCCGGGTCAGCGCGGCGATCTCGATCGGGTCGCCTAGCGCGGTGCCGGTGCCGTGCGCCTCGATGTAGCTGATCGTGCGCGGATGGACGCCCGACTGCCGGATCGCCTCGGCGATCAGGTCAGCCTGCGCCGTCAGATTCGGCACGGTGTAGCCGCTGGTGCGGCCACCCGCGTTGAGCGTGCTGGCCTTGAGCACGGCCTCGATGCGATCGCCATTCGCCAGGGCGGACGCGAGGGGCCGCAGCACGACGCAGCCCACCCCTTCGCCGTCGACGAAGCCGTCGGCATCGGCACCGAACGACTTGCAGCGATCGTCGCTGGCAAGCATGCCCTTGGCGGACAGCGTGAGGTACTGGATCGGGTCGATGATGAGGTTCACGCCGCCGGCCAGCGCGACCTCGCACGATCCGCTGCGCAGGCTGTCCATCGCGAGATGGACTGCAGTCAGCGACGACGAGCACGCGGTGTCCACCGCGAGGCTCGGGCCGAGGAAATCGAAGGTGTAGGAGACGCGGTTGGCAATCGACCAGTGGCTAGGCTGCTGCCCGTAGGTGCTGTTCATCACGCCGACGAACACGCCCACCTTGCGCGCGGGCGAGAGGCTTTGCAGCGTATGCCCGGCATCCTCGATGCAGGCATGGGCATGCTCGAGGAACAGCCGTTCCTGCGGGTCCATGCCCTCGGCTTCCAGCGGCGACAGGCGGAAGAACTGTGAATCGAAGCAATCGATGTCGTCGAGGAAAGCGCCCCAGCGGCTGTACATCGTGCCGGGGCGGCCCTTCTTCGCATCGAAGTAGATGTGCCAGTCCCAGCGTTGTGCCGGAATCTCGCTGACGCAGTTCACGCCGTCGCGCAGGCGGCACCAGAATTCGCCGAGGTTGGCGGCCTGCGGATAGCGGCCGCTGATGCCGATGATCGCGATGTCCTGCGTCGGCGCCGTGCGCTCCGCCGGGACGCCCGGGGTCGCGGCGGTATTCAGGGGTTCGGGTCGCGGGCTGCGGGCCGCAAGGACCGGTGCCGGCGCAGCCGCGTCCATGCCCACCCAGCGCGCGGCCCGCTCACGCTCGCTGCCGAGCAGATGCCCGGCCAACGCGGCGAGGGTCCGGTGTTCGAAGAACAAGGTGCTGGAAACATCGGGGAATGTCTTGCGCAGATTGCCCGCGAGCTGGACCACCAGGATCGAGTCGATGCCGTAGGTCTCGAGCGGCTCGTTTTCGCCGATCTGCTGCGGCGGCATGCGCAGCGTCTCGCCGACGACGCGCTGCAGTGCGCGCCTCACCGCCTCGACGAGCGCGACGTCGTGTACCTGTGCCGGTACCACGCTCGCGGTGATGCTCGCTACCGCCGTGCGGCTGTGGACCGCCGGGGCATCGGCCGATGCCGCGGCGGGTTCGGGCGCCGCGGGTGCGGTCTGGACAATCAGGCCGTCGCTTTCGGCGGCGATGACTTGTTGTCCTAGTGCATGCGCGGCCGCAGCCGGGAATCCGATCCGCACGTAGCCTTCCGTTTCGAGCGCGCGCCGCCAGGCCGCTGGCGACAGCACCGGCGATCCGGTTTCGCGCAAGGTTGTGTCTTCCGCCCGCCACCAGCCTTCCAGCAGTCCGAACGTCAGATGCGCCCACAGGTCGTTGCGGCTCATCTCGTTGACCAGCAGCAGGCCACCGCTGCGCAGCAGCGTCTTGGCATGCTTGAGGCTGCGGCGCGCATTGCGCGTGGCGTGGAGCACGTTCGTCGCCAGCACCACGTCATAGGTGCCGGGCTCGAATCCTTGCGCGGCCGGCGGCTGCTCGATGTCGAGCAGCCGGCAGTGCAGATAGGGTGCGGCAACGCGGTAGCTGTCCTCGGCGTGAATAAGGAACGCGCGCGACAGGTCGGTATAGGCGTACTCCGCGATGTGCGACCGGTAGGGCTCGAGCAGACGGAACACCTGCTCGCTGGTGGCGCCGGTACCGGCGCCGATTTCAAGTACGCGCAGTCGCGCGGCCGGGTCGCTCGCGCGCAGCGCGGCGACGTAGCCGTCGAGCGTGCGCGCAAGCGCGTCGTTGAAATACTGGAGCACTGGGCTGTTCTTGTAGACGTCTTCGACCAGCCCCAGCGATGCGTTGGCGAAGATGACCTCGGTCGATCGCCGCCGGCCGGACAGGATCTCAGGCAGCGCCTTCAATGCCGCCTCGAGCAAGCCGATCGAGCCGGCAAGATCCGGCACCGCAAGCCACTGCGCCTTGGCCCCGTCCCACTGCGCCCAGGCTGCTTCTGGCGTGAGCGCAGCGATGCCGCCGTCCAGGTAGCCCGCCGCGCCCAGACGGCGCAGGCTCTCGCGCAGCCACGCCGCGTAGACCGGCTGCAGGCGGCTGGCCGGCACGCTCTGCGCCAGCATGCCGAGCGATTGCAATTGTGCATAAAGCAACACGAGCAGCGCGGTCTCCAGCGATTGCTCGAGCTGGGCACGGCGCTGCGCGACTTCGCCCGACGCGAACGCCGGTGCCGGCATGGCCGGTCGCGCCCATTCGAGCGGGGCGCGGGGCGCCAGCTCCCGCAGGGTTTCCGTCGCCGAGACGTCGACGCCCAGCGGCAACCGGTTTGCCTTGAGCAGCAGGAGTTGCGTCCTCGGCTGGCCCAGCAGGGTTTCCAGGGCAGCCATGCCCTGTTCCGGTTCGATCGAGCCGATGCCCGAGTGGGCCATGCGCTCGCGATAGCCGTCGCCGGACACGACGCCTACGCTGCCCCACCAGCCCC
>JAAFHE010000558.1 GCA_013298265.1 Lysobacterales bacterium
AGACGCACCAACGCGCCCGGTCTGGTATTTCATCCCGCAAACGCTGACGCCGACGGGCACTCAGGTGCGCTACGAGGCGGACGTATATAGCTTCACCTACCAGGGTGAGTTCGGCGCCGCGACCGGCGGACAGAAAACAGGCACGCCGTTCGGCAAGCTCTACCTGAAGACAGTCGACGGCCAAACGAAATTCGACGCCTATTTCGAGACTTTGCCGGGAGCCAACCAGCGCAAGGCTTATTACTGCCTGGAGCTCCAGGAAGGCACGCCGACCAACCAGGAAGCGGAGCCCGGCGCGAGCGTTCAGGGGATCTGGAACATCGTGCCGACCACGTCGCCCTACAGTGCCGGTTCGATCCTCGTCTCGCGCTCGAACCAGCTACGCGCCGTGCTGACGTTCTTCGACCGCCGTACTGACGGCAATGGCCAGAAATACGGACTGCCGGTCTGGGGCTACAGCGATCTCACGACAAACACGTCGGCATTTCCCTATGTCCGCAACACCGCCGCAGTCTACGTGCCCCGCAACGGCAAGCGCTGGGACTGCTTCAAGCCAACCGGGTGCCAGTCGATCGCGAGTACGGTGAACGTCGGTGCGCTGCAGCCACTGCGCCTGGGCACGCGGACCGGCAGCGACGGCCCCAGCCTCAACATCGGCGCGGTGACACCGTCGATAGGCGGTACGCCGTATGCCGGCGCAACCCTGAACTGGTCGACGTCGTCGCTGATCTCTCTCGAGCCCGGCAACTGCGCGGTGCGCATGGATGCCACGCCGGCCGGCCTCACGCCGGGCAGCGGTACCACCCAGGACAACTGTCCGGAATCGACTCCGGCCGAAACGGCATTCCGCCAGTGCACGACCGCACCGGGTCAGACCGGCTGCTCCGTGACCGTGCGCTGGCGCATCACCGACGCCTATCCGCAGGCGCGCCTCGTCGCGGTAGACACTGCCGCGCCGAACACGTTGATCCACATCAGCGCCGCGGGCAGCACACACACACCACCCTATTACAGCACCGGTACGACGACGACGATTCCGGCTGGCAAGACCTACCGCTTCCAGATCGTCAGCGGAATCGGCAGCACGGCACCGGCGGTCGCGCGCGCGCAGACCATCACGGCGAGCCAGCCGACCGGCGGCAGCATTACCGCCGCCGGCTGCACGCTGAATGGCAGCAATGCCACCTGTCCGGTCAGCGTCAACTGGTCGACCAGCGGTCTGGCCAACGCTTATGTGTATCGCATCGGCGTCGACCCTCCGGCGACGCCGGTATTGGTTGCCTCGGGGCTCTCGGGTCCACACAGTGATTTCCGCGGTGCTGGCAGGTATCGCTACGAGCTGCACAGCGCGCAGTCGCCCGTACCGGCGAATTTGGTCGCCGCTTCCGCCGAGGTGCGCGTCGATGCAGGCACCGGGCCGAGCAGCGTCTCGGTATCGCCGACCGATTGCGCGATTCTTGCGCCGGCGACGACGTGTTCGGTCACGGTCAACTGGTCCTCGCAGCAGCCGTCTGCGAACTACTACCTGTTCCGTGTGGTGCTGCCTGTGGGCACCTATCAGCTGGTGCAGGCCGTGGGCGCCAACGGTGGGCAGGCCCAAGCGCTGGCCGCTGGCCGCTACCGCTATGAGCTGCATAGCGGCAATCCGGCGAGCCCCTCGACGCTGCTGGCGGCATCGCCCGACGCCAACGTGTTCCTTCCGGCGCTCGGTCCGCCGGCGACACCGACGCCGCCAACGTTGCCTGCGGTACCGGCGGTCGATCTGGTTTCGGCGGCGGTAGGACACAGCGGAGGCGTGTTCCGCGTCGACGAAGGCGGCAATGCGACGTTCCGAATACCGCTCGACGTGGCGCCGGGGCGCGGCGGTCATGCACCGACACTGGCCATGCTCTATTCGAGCGGCATCAGCGATGGTATCGCCGGCTGGGGTACGACCATCGAAGGCCTCGGCGTGATCACGCGCTGCCCGTTCACCGTGGAGGCCGGCGACGGTCGCATGGGGCAGATCAACTATGCCGCGTCGACCTACTCGTTCTGCCTCAACGGGCAGCGCCTCGTGCGCACCGGTCAGAATGTCGGTGAGGGACTCACTGGACAGGAATACCGCACCGAAATCGACAGCTACGACCGCATCGTCGTCGACGGCATCCAGACCGTCAGCAACAACGGTTCGGGCGACCTGATCACTCAACCGACGTCGTTCACGGTGCAGCGCAAGGATGGCCTGATCGCGCGTTACGGTCAGGGCTCGGCACGGCGCCTGACGCGCATGCCGCCGGTGATGGCGACGGTGAATCACGTCATCGAGGAATGGTGGCTGGCCTCGCTCACCGATCGCAACGGCAATGTCGTCAACTACAGCTACAGCGGCGATACCGACGCCGGCACGATTCGTCTCGATCGCATCGACTATGTCGGCGGCAGCGTCGACTTCAGCTACCTCGGCCGGCGTCCGGCGATCAGCTTCGGCGCCTGGGGCTCGGTACTGTCGCAGCGCGATCTTCTGTTCGGCATTACGACGCGCAGCGCGGCGGGCCGCCAGTTCCGCAGCTACGTCTTCAATCACGAGCCGATGCCGTCGAATCCGGCGCTGAATCGCCTTTCGAGCATCGTCATCTGCCAGGAAACGGTCTGCCTTTCGCCGACCGTATTTGCCTGGCATGACCACAATACGACGGCGCAGAGCAACAGCGGCCAAGGCAACTTGCCCAGCGGCGGCGCCAACTTCCAGGATGTCCGCGCATTTCGCTACGGCGACATCAACGGTGACGGACGTGCCGATATCGTCTGGGTTGACAAGACCAGGAGCCTGCGAGTCAGTCTTTCGCAGCCCAGCAGCGGCGCAGGACTTGGTTTCAGCAATTCGGTCTACCAGACCTCGATCGAATGCGAAAGAAACGCGCCGACCGATCCGGATCCGTGCAGCAGCGAAGGCTATCAGCGCACCTGGACCTTGCTCGACTACAACGGCGACGGTCTCGATGACCTGTTGCTGTTCCAGACCGGCGCGTGGCGCATCTGGACCAGCAACGGCACGAACCTCGCCTCGACGGGCATCGAGTTGGTCGACTCGACGACGACGAGTGGGCGCGGTACGCCGCGTGTCATGTATGCGGATTTCGATGGTGATGGTCTCGGTGACCTGCTGACCAGCCGCGCCGGCATCGGTTCGGACTCGCGCATCAGGCTGGCCCAGCGCACCAGCGCCGGCGACGGCTTCGAATTCGGTATCCCGCGTCTGGTGGTCAGGGAAAACGCCGATGGCGCGCCGGTTCCCGGGTCGCTGTGCGATGTCGGCACCTTGATCGCGCACAACGG
This sequence comes from Lysobacterales bacterium, assembly GCA_013298265.1. GTDB lineage: Bacteria > Pseudomonadota > Gammaproteobacteria > Xanthomonadales > Rhodanobacteraceae > Tahibacter. The sequence continues at coordinate 3,319 of JAAFHE010000558.1, forward strand.
CGACCGCGGCGAGGCGCTCGATTTCAACCGCGACGGCAAATCCGACGTGGCATTGCGCGTCGCGACGACGAGCTGCGTGACCAACATCGAAAACGAACCGCTGCCCGACTGGGACGCCATCGGGGCGCAGGAGCCGGGCAGCCTCATCGTCGATCGCGCGAGCGGCGGCAAGGCGGTGTTCTTCGCAAGCAAGGGTGTAAACGCACAGGG
>JAAFHE010000559.1:0-1658 GCA_013298265.1 Lysobacterales bacterium
GGACACTACGCCGTACGAAGCGGCGAAACGTTTCGGTGCTGCGCTGGACGGTGCATCGCGGATCGCGTACGCATCGCGCGCCCTGCGCCGGCTTGCGCGGTCGCGGATGCGCTCACAGGGAGCACGGCTATGCGGGCGGAGTCGCGGCCTGTGTCGGTGTAGCTGACGTTGCAGCCGACGACGCGGTAGTGGGGGGGCACGCTGGTGACGTTTGCCAATTTCCTGCCCGACCACGCTTTCGGCTACAGCGCCGGCGGCCGACACCGGTCAGCGCGAGCTATGAGACTGTCGCCGCCGCGGTCGCCTGATCCAGCAGTGGATCGCCGATGGCAAGCTCGCGCCTGTTTCCGGCCGCGAAGACGAAGAGCGGAGGCGCTCGTTGGTCAGCCCGGCTCGACTCGTATGGCGCAGCGCACCGAATTGGCGATGAAGCAGCGCTCGTGCGCGGCGTCATGCAGAGCCGCGATACGTTCCGCGCTCGCCGGCCCGCCGCTGATCCGCAGGCGTGGACGCAGCACTACCTCGGCGATAGCCAGCCGGCCGTCGACCAGACGCAGAATTCCCACGGCATCGTCGTCATAGCTGTCGATGCAGACGTTTGCTGCAGCGGCCAGAGACAGGAACCAGAGCATGTGGCAGCTCGCGATGGCAGCGACGAAGGCTTCTTCCGGATCCACCGCCGTTGCATCTGTCAGTGCTGGTGCAACCACGCTCGGTGATGCGGCGGCGGCGATCTGTGCGCCGCCGTCGAATTCCCAGCGGTGCACGCGCGAATAGCGTTGGTCTGTGAATGTGGCGCCGTCACGCTGCCATCGGACACGGGCCAGGTGTTCGCTCATTTTCGCTTCTCCGCGTCATTCTGGAACGGACCCAGACGTAGATGAATCGTGGCGAGGTAGATCTCGCGCAGAAAAACCAGCAGCCCACCGATCAGGCAGACCAGTCCGAGCACGAACAGCGCAGCGGCCGGCAGGCTGACATCTATGCCGTACAGCGCGCCGCCGAACAGTACCACGATGACGCTTGATACCAGCAGCGCACAGAACGTGACGAGGCTGATCGACCAGTTCATGAGGCGCGCGCGCCGCGACAGTTTGCGCAGCTCGTCGAGCACGTCACGCTGGCGCTCGGCGGACAGGTGTTCCAGCTTGTCCTCCTGGCGTCGCGCGCGGTCGACGACGCGTGCGAGACGGCTCGTCAGCACACCCAGCAGCGCTCCGACGCCAGTCAGCAGGAAGACCGGCGCGACCGACAGCTGGATGACGTGGGCGATATCGTCGATGGGTATGGGTTGGGCCATGGCCTCGTTCAGTGCGCTACCAACAGCGCGCGATCGGCGTTCTGAAACAGATGGCGCGTGACGCCGCCGACGATGAGTTCGGCGATGCGCGAATGCCCCCAGGCGCCCATGACGATGAGATCCGCACCGGTCGCGCGCGCCGCGGCGAGCAGGCCGGCGCCGCGATCGTCGGGTGCCGCGTAGGGCTGGAAATCCGCGGTGACCGAATGGTTCGCGAAGTGCCGGCGCAGATCGAAACGTGGCAAATGCAGCAGCCCGCCGCTGCTGCCGCGGTTCTCGCCGTCGAGCACAATGACGGTTTCGGCCGCGCGCAATATCGGCAGTGCGCCATGCACTGCGCGTATCGCCTCACGCGAGC
>JAAFHE010000559.1:1668-3525 GCA_013298265.1 Lysobacterales bacterium
GGCGGCCGAGTTCGCCGACCTCGGCGCTTTCCGGAATGACCAGCAGCGGCACGCCGGCCGCAAAGGCGCTGCGGGATACCAGACCCCAGCCCAGCGGCGCATCCGGCTGCTGCTGCGGGCGTTCGATGATGATCAGGTCGTTCCAGCGCGCCGCGTAGGCGATTGCATCAAGCGAGTCGGCTTGTGCGACGAGCCAGTCGCCGCGAACTCCGGCATCGGTCAGGCGCTGCCGCCACCACGCGTCGGCGACGCCGGCTTCGCGGAAGTGCCGGTCGGACTCGTGCACCAGCATCGCGACGGTTTCCGGCGAAGTGAAGGCCGCCGGCGGAATCGGTGCGACATAGAGACCGTGCAGATGGACATCCAGCCGGCGGCTCAGTGCCAGCGCGGCGCGCAAGGCGGGCGGATCGCCGCTGTACTGGCGCAGATGGACGAGGACGTCTAGGGTGCTCACGACGCGGTCTCCGCAGCCCGATTGCGCCGTAGCTTAGCAGGCGCGCGCAAGGACCTGCGCGGCATCAGCCGTCAGCGCCGCTCGACGCGATTCGGGCGCATCATAAGACCCCGCTTCGTTGCACGGAGGTAGCTCATGAAGAAGACGAAAGGCATATTGATTTCCGCCGTGCTGCTCATGGCCGCGCAGGGCGCTGCGGCCGCATCGATCGACTGCGAAATGGATTTCAGCATGTCGGGCTGGTCGGCGTTCTACAAGACCGCCAGCGGCAGCGGCACGATACGTTGCGACAACGGACAGACCCTGAAAGTGACGATCCGCACGAAGGGCGGCGGCATAACCTTCGGCAAGCAGCGCATCGACGATGGCAAAGGCAAGTTCTCCGAAGTCCACGACATCAAGGACCTGCTCGGCACCTATGTGTCGGGCGGCGCCCATGCCGGTGCGATCAAATCCTCCGCGGCGAGTGTCGTGACCAAGGGCGACGTCTCCCTCGCCCTGGCCGGCACCGGAGAGGGCATCAACATCGGCGTGGATTTCGGCAAGTTCGTCATCAGCACGCGCTGATCGCGCAGCCCGCGGCGCCGGTGCGCCGCGGGCTTTCGGCAACAAATGGTTTTTTCTCATAGTCCGGTCCGTGGCGGATCGTCGCGTCGTGCCTGCGTGGCGCGTCATCGGCGTGACGCATCCGAGGGCTAGCCTGGGCGCGTTGCCGCCAAGCGAATCGCGCGCCGTCCGCCATGAACCTTCCTTCACGTGTCGTGCCCGAACCCCCGGCAGGCGCCGCCGCGGACGCCCTGGCGGCGTTGCTGCTATCGGTGACTCCGCTGACCCCCCAGTGCAGCGTGGCCGAAGCCGGCGAGCGTTTCCTCGATGCCGTCAACGCCAAGCTGTTGTCACTGCCTATCGTCGACGGCGGTCGCGTGCTGGGTTGCGTCACCCGACATGAACTCATGCTGCGCGTGTACATGCAGCCCTACGGCCGCGAACTGCACGGCCGTCGTGCGGTGACGACACTCATGGACGCGCGGCCGCTGAGCCTGTCCATCAACAGCAGTATCGAGGTGGCGGGCCAGCTGATTGGCCGCAGCCTGCGTCAGCCGATCACCGAGGACTTTGTCGTGCTCGACACGAACGGTCAGTATGCCGGCATGGGCGTGGTGCTCGACGTGTTGCGTGCGCTCGAGTTGCGCGTCGGCCAGCACGCGCAGGAGCTGGAAGCCGCGTATCGTCGCCTCAAGGCCTCGCAACACCGCCTGGTTCAGTCGGAAAAACTTGCGACGCTCGGCCAGCTGGTCGCCGGACTGGCGCACGAGATCAACACGCCGCTGGGCTACGTGCAGAACAATCTCGCGATGACGCGCGACCTGCTGCCCGGCGCGAGCGAACTCGCCGCCGCCGGC
>JAAFHE010000056.1 GCA_013298265.1 Lysobacterales bacterium
AACAGAAGGTCCGGGCTAGCGGCGCTGGCTTCCTGCGACTCACTTGATGGAGTTGTGCAGCCCGCCCTCGACATTCAGCGCCGCGCCGTTGGTGGCCGACGACAAGGGACTCGCGAGGTAGGCGACGAGGCTCGCGATTTCCTGCGGCTCGATCATGCGTTGCAGCAGTGACGAGGCGCGATGCCTGGCGAAGAACTCCGCCTCCTGTTCCGACGGCGCAGCCGCGGGATCGGTCGCGACGCTGCGCAGGAAGTCGATGATGCCTTCCGAACGCGTCGGTCCCGGCAGGACCGTATTCACCGTGACACCAGTGCCGCGCGTAAGGCCGGCAAGGCCGCGCGACAGCGACAGCTGCGCGGTCTTGGTCATGCCGTAATGAATCATGTCGGGCGGAATGATCAATCCCGACGCGCTCGAGACAAAGATGATACGGCCCCAGTTGCGCGCGAGCATGCCGGGAAAGTACGCGCGCGACAGGCGCACGCCGCTCATGACATTGACGTCGAAAAAATGGTGCCAGTCCTCGTCGGTGATGTCGGCAAACGCCTTGCTCTCGTAGATGCCGAGGTTGTTGACGAGGATGTCGACGGCGGGCACGGCGGCGGTGAGCACGCTCGCCCCTTCCGCAGTCGCCGCATCGGTGAGCACGCCGCGCACCTGCGCGCCGCCGGATGCGCGGATCGCGGATACCGCTTCGTCGAGTTTGTCCTGGTTGCGCCCGCTGACGATGACGTGGGCGCCTTCCTGCGCGAGCGTACGCGCGATTTCGAGACCGATGCCGGCGGTCGCGCCGGTCACAAGCGCCGTCTTGCCATTCAGCTGCAGGTCCATCCATAACTCCCGTTCGACAGAGCGCCAGCATAGCGGCGGCGCACCTGACTACAACCCGTGCCGGCGCAAACGTCTTGTGAGCGGCGCTCGACACAACACGGCCGCGCCATGCGCCTGCATCGTCCTGGCACCGCGATGGTCGGCTGGCACCCTGCCCGGTTTCCGCCTGAGGTCGAACCAGCGTATCGGCGACCGCGCAGAAGGGGTCTGAGAAAAGCGCCTACGGCAGCACCTGAGCCGCGAATTCAGCCGCAACGACGCGGTCGTCGAAGTCGATACGGTGTTCCGCCCCGCCCCGATCGACGCTGAGCACGGTCTCCGCGCCGCGGCCCGCAATCAGCACCGTATCGCCGGCCCGCGCCAGCGACAGGGCCAGGCCGATCGCGGCACGGCGCTCGTCGACGATGTGGACTTTGGTACGGTCCTGCGCGTCGACGCCGGCGAGTATCCCGGCGGCGATTCCCTCGAATGCCTCGCCGCGAAAATTGTCCGGCGTCACGATGACGATGTCCGCGCGCTGCCCTGCGATCTGACCCATGACGGGCCGTTTGGTCGCGTCGCGCCGGCCACCGCAGCCGAACACGCAGATCAGTCGGCCCGGCGTGAGCGGGCGCAAGGTATCGAGCACGACTTCGAGTGCGCCGGGCTTGTGCGCGAAGTCGACGACGACCGAGATCCCGCCGCGGTGCACGACGCGCTCCATGCGGCCGGGCACCGGCGTCATCTCGCGCAATCCGCGTTCCAGCGCCTCCGGCGGCACACCGAGTTCGCGCGCCAGCGCGACCGCGCCGAGAATGTTTTCCGCGTTGAAGCGGCCGATCAGGGCCGAGTCCACGGTGATCGCGAATGACATCGCGCCAGTCTGCAGAATCTCACCGCTGATGCCCGCGGCAGAAATGCGCAGTCCCGATCCATCCAATCCTTGCGCCTGCGCCTGCGGCTGCAGGCTGAAGGCGACCGGCGCGTGCTCGGGAAACTCTTCCGATCCGCACAGCCGCGCGTACAGCCGCGCACCGTAGGCATCGCCGACATGGACAGCCGCGCGCGGCGACTTGCCGTGGCCGCGCGCGTAAACGACGTAGTCGGTGAACAGCCGCGCCTTGGCAGCGAAATAGTTCTCCATGGTTTCGTGCAGGTCGAGATGTTCGACCGACAGGTTGGTGAACACCATGCCGTCGAACGCGACCGCGAGCGTGCGCTCCTGCTCCAGCGCGTGCGAGGACACTTCCATCGCGACTGCGCTGCAGCCTGCATCGGCCATGTCGCGCAGGATGCGGTTGAGGACGAAAGTGCTCGGCGTCGTGTTCGGCGACGGCAGGACTTTGCCCGCATAACGCATGTTCTCAGTGCCGATCACACCGACCGAATGGCCGCCGGCGCGCAGCAGGCCTTCGAGCAGATACGTGGTCGTGGTCTTGCCGCAGGTGCCGGTGACGGCGGCCATCAGCAGCCGCGCGCTGGGATCGCCGTAGAACGCGCGCGCCAGCTCGGCCGAGGCGGCACGCCGGTTGCTCACGCGTACCACGCGTTCCGGTGCGAGCTGCGGCAGATCGGTATCGCTGACGATCAGCCCTGCACCGGCGGCGAGCGCGCGGTCGAGGAATTCGTCCTTGTGCGTGCGGCCGCCGCCGTAGACGAAGACGCCACCGGCGACCAGCTCGCGCGTGTCGTCGGTGACGATGGGATAACGACGGGTGGCGGCTAGGAGTTCGTCGAAAGTCATGCGGGTCCGGATCTGATGAAGGCGGAACACGCTGACCATCGCCGATGGACGCGCGCCCCGCCGATGGGCAATCAGTGAAGGCTCAGCCTGCGGTCGCGACAGGGCTTCGCGCAGGCCCGTTCATGGCGGAAATGAGGCGACGGAAATGACCGGGCCAAAAAACAGTCCGGCGAATCCCGGCTGCCGACCGCGCCGCCGCGGCGGCGCGCATCATCGCACGAAGCGCAGCGTCGTCCGATACGCGACGGCAACCGGAAAGTGCGCGCAGCAACCTCGTCGGCGCAGCGGATGCTACGCGTGAGGCCGGCCCGGATTTCTGCCCCCTGTTCGTCGCGAGGCTGTCCAGATGCCGTCCGGGTGCACGCCGCGGACTTCAGTGACGGCGAAGGCGTAGCCGACACGACGTCGAGCCGACAGGAGGCAGCAGCGCGCGTCAGGGTGAACCTGTCGGTGAAGCGCTGCGAGCAATCCGCGCCCGCGGCCGTGCCCGTGCCGAGGCCGGCCGCGCGTGCGTCACTCAGTAGCCGATCGAGAAGCGCTGTTTGCGGCGCACGCCCTGCTCGAGTTCGTCGACCAGTGCAATCGCGTAGTCCTCCATCGAAATGCGGCTTTCGCCCTTGGCATCGGTGATGAGTTCGTCCGTGCCGAGACGGAACCTGCCCGTGCGCTCGCCCGGCTCGAAGAACGCGGCCGGCGCCAGGTAAGTCCAATCGACATCGGACGTGCGCAGGACGTCGAGCGCCTTCACATGGGACCGGGCGATCGGCAGGTACGGCGCCGGCAGATGGCCCGAGTCGATCAGCGACAGACCAGGCGCCACTTCCAGTCCGCCCGCGCCACCGACAACCAGCAGGCGATCCACGCCGGCACGGCGTACCGCATCCACCTGGCGCTGCGTCACGCCGACGAGCTGATCGGTATCGTCGGGCGGCGGCGCGTACGCGCTGATCACCGCATCAGCGCCCCGGATCGTCTCGGCGATGCGGTCTGCGTCGCTGAGATCATCCTGCTTGACGTCGTGCGCCGACGACGTCGACAGCTTGCTCACGTCCCGCGCCGACGCAGTCACGGTATGGCCGCGGGTAACCAGCTCCTGCAACAGGCGGCTGCCGGTGTTGCCGGTGGCGCCGAACAGTACGACTTTCATGGTCATGCTCCTGAGTGCCGAGGGGAATGCGGTTGACCAGCGAATCGTTCGATGATCGAATCCGAGCGCAACGTTGCGCGTTTTCCTCGACGGAGCGCAGTATGAGTACGCTGCGAAACGAAGAAAAGCGGATAGTTTGTCAACCTAACATCGATTTTTTCGAATGCTGAAGATCAGTCTCGACGGGCTCCAGGTGATGGACGCGATCGACCGGCGAGGGTCGTTCGCCGGCGCGGCCGCCGAGCTGCACCGGGTCCCGTCGACGATCTCCTACACCGTGTCGAAACTCGAACAGGACCTCGGTGTCGCGCTCTTCGAGCGCGCCGGACCGCGTATCAGCCTGACGGCGGCGGGCACGGAACTGCTCAAGGAAGGGCGCTACCTGCTCAAGGCGGCGCAGGATCTCGAACACCGGGTGCGCCGCGTCGCCTCGGGCTGGGAGACCCAGTTCGCGATCGGACTCGAATCGCTGCTGCCGCCGTCGGTGCTCGCCGACGACGTCCGCGCGTTCTACCGCATCGCCGATCGCACGCGGCTGCGCATCGCGCAGGACTCGCTCTCGGGGTCGTGGGAAGCCCTGCTCGATCGGCGCGTGGATCTCCTGATCGCCGCCGCCGGCGACGGCCCATCGGGTGGCGGCTACGTCACGGAGCGCCTGGGCTCGCTGCCGTTCGTCTTCGCCGTGTCGCCCGATCATCCGCTGGCGAAAGCGAAGGAGCCGCTCGACAAGGCATCGCTGCGCGCGCACCGAGCGGTAGCCGTCGCCGACTCGGCGCGACGCCTGATGCCGCGCACGGTCGGCCTGCTGTTCGGTCAGGACACACTCACGGTGCCCGATGGCTTCAGCAAGTACGCATACCAGATCGCCGGCTTCGGTTTCGGCTATCTGCCCGAGGTGTACGCGCGTCCGGCAATCGCCGCGGGACGCCTCGTGCTCAAGCAGGTCGAGGAGCAACGCGCCGACGAGGAACTGCATCTCGCCTGGCGCTCCGACGAAGACGGCGCCGCGCTGGCCTGGTGGATAGCACGGATGCGGCGGCCCGGCTGTCTGCAGCGGATGTTCGAGCACACGGCGCGGACGCATTTCGGTGCGGCTGTCGCTCCGACCGCACCAGCGTCGCCGCCAGCGCGCTCACCGCGCCGGCGGAATTGACTCAGCGTACCGGGCATTGCCGACGCTGCACTCGCTTGACGCAAGGGGGCTGCGACGTCAAAAACGAGTACCGATTTCTTACTTCCTCGTTCGCAGGGAATCACGCATGAAGATTGCCGCTATCTGCGTTTCACTGCTGTCCGTCTTCGCGACCGTGGCGCAGGCCGACGACACCGCCGCGCCGTTGCGTCTGGTCGACGGATTCACTACGCCGCTGCAGGTCGACGCCGCCGCGCTCGCGTCGCTGCCGCGGACCGGCGTCGAGGCCAGCGACCACGGCACGCCGGCGCACTGGGAAGGCGTGGCGATGGTCGAGTTGCTGCGCAAGGCCGGCGCGCCGCTGGACAAGGCGCTGCGCGGCGACGCCTTGTCGTAGTGCCTGCTGTTCAGTGCGGCCGATGGCTACCGCGTCGTGTTCGCCCTGGCCGAGTTCGACCCGGCCTTCGGCAATAGCGGCGCGCTGCTCGCGGACCGTCGCGACGGCAAGCCGCTGGACGCGAAGGAAGGACCGTTCCGCCTCGTCGTGCCGCGCGAGCAGCGTGCGGGCCGTTGGATCCGTCAGCTCATCCGCATCGACCTGCTCGACTGCGGCGGCAAGCCGGCGTCCACTGCAACGCCGGCTGCAGCCCACGCGCACTGAATCAAGCCGCGGCGTCAGGGCCGGCCTTCGAGCTTGCGCAGATCGCCGACCTCGACACGCGGATACAGGACCGGCGCATAAGGGCCGCCCTGTTCGATCATGCGGCGCTGGCGGTTCATGCCGTCTTCGGTGCCCTTGTTCGTGCTGACCTCCAGGTTGCCGATCACATAGCCCAGATGCGACCCCGTGGTCATGCGGCTGTCCATTCGCCATTGCGCCATGGCCCGCGGCAAGGCGACGGCATCGGCATAGCGTGGCGCCAGCTCGTCCCGCACCAGCAACTCGGCCCGCGCGATATCGGCGGGGGACATCTGTGCCCGCGCCCACGCCGCCGCGTGCTGGAGTGGCAGGTCACCGCGTTCGGCCGAGAGTTGCAGCCAGGCCAGGCCGCGCGCGCGATTCCTGTTCGCGCCGACGCCCTTGAAATACATGAGACCGAGGTTGTACTGGGCGATCTTGTGCCCCCAGTAGGCGCTCTGTTTCCAGTGCTCCATCGCACGCCGCGGCGCGCCCTGCAGGAATTCGCGCTCACCGATGCGCAGAAAATAGTTGCCGCTGCCTTCGCGGGACGGCGGGTCGGCAGCCATACGCTGATTCAGCATCACGCTCGAATCCTGCGCCGATACGGTTGCGCAGACGCCGCCGAACGCCAGCGCAACGATCAGAAACCTCACCGACTTCGCGAACATGGCCGTGCTCCTGTGTATTGTCCCCGGAGTCGACTGACGCGGTGCCGGCGCATAGCGTCGCAGCGACCGGCGGCAAGCCCGATCCGGACGACGGCAGGGTGTCCGCCCGGTCGCACACCGCGACACCGATGAACGGTGCGCGGCGCCACACGTCCGGCGCTGAAAAAAGCAACTCGCCCACTTTTGAAAAACCGTATGGCCAGCCGATACCTCCGGCATTGCGGGATCGCCCGGATGCACGACCTGCCGGGAAATCAGCGTCAGGCGGAATCGGCAACCCCCTCCACATGGCCGAAGCGCGCCGCGCAGCTGGCCGTAGCCCAGTCGACGAAGGCCTGCGCGGCGGGTGCGAGCCGGCGCGGCGCCGGGTGCAGCAGCGACACGCGCAGCGGCGGCGAGGCGAACGCCGCGAGCACCTCGACCAGGCTGCCGTCGCGCAGATGCGCCTCGACGTGCGCGCGCGGCAACTGCGCGAGACCGCAGCCACGCAAGGCGCAGATCAGGTAACTCTCGCTGTCGCTGACGGAGATGCTCTTGCGCAGCCGATAGTCGTGCTGGGCCTCGCCGTTGTGCAGGCTGACGCGCGCTTCGCTTTCGCGCTGCCGCTGCAGCCAGCCGATGCCGACGTGCGCGGCCAGGTCCTCCGGGCACCGCGGTTCGCCGTAGCGCTGCAGATACGCCGGGCTGGCGCAGAGCAGCTGCGGCAGGACCGCGAGCCCATGCGAGGCCATCGAGGATTCGCAGGGCGCGTCCGTGCGCACGAGGCAGTCGATGCCATCGCGCAGCAGGTCAGCCAGGCGCTCGCCGTTGCTGATCACCAGCTCAACCTGCGGATGCTGGCGGCAGAACTCGTCGATCCACGGCAGCAGCAGCTGCGTCGCGACACTGCCGCGCAGATCCACGCGCAGCACGCCGCGCGGTTCACTGGCGACGCGGGACAGGCTGCTCTCGATCTGCTCCAGCTCGATGAGCAGGTGTGCACAGAAATCGTAGTAGGCCTGCCCGTCCGGCGTGGCGCGAACCTGCCGCGTCGTGCGCTCGAGTAGACGGGTGCCGAGGCGATGTTCCAGCGCCTTGATGGCGTGGGTTGCCGTGGCGCGGGGAATGCCGAGTTCGGCGGCCGCACGGGTGAAACTGCCGAACTCCACTATGCGCGTGAACAATCGCAGGCTGTCGAATCGATCCATGGTAACTGCCATCCTTTGCCGTGATACGAAAACCGCTCGGTCGCAAATCCCTGCTCCCGATCTGCCCTGGCGGCGCGCTGCCAGCGCAGCCCGCTGCCACTTGCGTTGCTGCTCCTCCGAAAAATCCGGAGTGCCGCGCCATTCAACCCTGGGCTGCCATGGCGGCACGATCGATTATTGCCGAATGATTTCTGCGCCCGCAAACCCTACAGCATTCTTTACAAATGCGGCAGGCCACTGACAGAAAAAGTGCGATTTTCCGCCGAAATATCGACAAAACGCCTTTTTGTAAGTCCGTTTTTGAACAACGCCTTTCAGCACTGTTGTAGGTAGAGAAAACTTTGTTCGGCACGCCCGATGCAACGCGCGCGCGGGGACTGAAAATGGCTTGCAGCGAGGACGATGGAGCGCGGGTAGCGAGTCGGTTATCGCGAGATAGTGGGAAGTGAGTGGGCGGCAGAACGCTCGCAGGACTGCGGTTTTCTCACGCCTCTTGCCTCGTTGCCGGCGCAGAGCGGAGCGCGGGGAGCCGTGCGAAACGGGTTACGGCAACGCGCCGGCTCAGCGCACGCCGCTGATGACGAACCCGGCCCAGTAGTACGGATGAGTCAAGTCCGCGTCCCAGCCAAGCCAGCGCTGCGAGGTAGAACGCTCGCCGCCGAGCAGATCGCGCTGCGCTTGGAGCGCGTCCGTGAAATCGGCCCGCGCAGCGTCCGCATCGCCGCAGTCGCGCCACCGGCTATTTCAGCGATGGCAAGAGCGGCTGCATCGTCATGGACGGCGAAGTGACCTGCTGACGCCCCGCGCGACGCCGCAACCCGACGACCAGGCACACCGCGCCGGCGGCCCGAGACCTGGGATCGTTCCCGGCGCTGTAGCACGATCAGGGTAAAACCCGATTCCCGTATCGGATCCTGCCACACTGCACCGCAGAGGCTCCTCCACCGGATCGTGCGCCCGCGGCGCAGGCGCGCCCCGGTACGGGAAAGTGCCTCGATACAGCGGCCTTCGTCCGAACCCTGCCGCGAGCCGTGCCATGCCTTGGCCCGAAGAGTCATGGCGCCATTCACAAATCGAGGTCTTGAACATGTATAGAAACCATCATGAACGGCACCGCATCTCGCGAATGGGCTGGCTGCGCGCCGGCGTGCTCGGTGCCAACGATGGCCTGGTATCGACCGCCAGCCTGATCGTCGGCGTGGCTGCCGCCAATGCCAGTCATGGAAGCGTCCTGATCGCGGGCGTTGCCGGTCTGGTCGCGGGCTCCCTGTCGATGGCTGCGGGGGAGTATGTCTCGGTCGCCTCGCAGGCCGACTCGGAGAAAGCGGAGCTCGACCGCGAACGACTCGAACTCGAGACCGACGACGTGGGTGAGCACAAGGAACTGGCCGCGATCTATATGGCCCGCGGTCTCGAACCCGAACTGGCCAAGACGGTCGCCATACAGCTCATGGCCCATGACGCCCTGGACGCCCATGCGCGGGACGAGCTGGGCATTACCGAGAATTTCAGTGCGAAGCCGATCCAGGCGGCCATGGCGTCGGCATTGAGTTTTGCGATCGGGGCCGTTTTGCCGCTACTGGTTGTCGCCGTCTCGCCGCCGGGGCTGCTGATCCGCATCGTCGTCGCCGTCTCGCTGGTGTGCCTGGCGATCCTCGGTGCCATTGCCGCGCGAGTCGGCGGCGCGCCCATGGCAAGGGGCACGGTGCGCATCACATTCTGGGGTGGCCTGGCGATGGCACTGACGGCGGGCGCCGGTGCGCTGTTCGGCGCCGGAGGGTAACCCACCTTCCCCGCTGCCATCGCGCCGGCATCGCCTGCCGATGTCGACGCGCGTCATGACCGGGGCGAGCGCCGGTGCACCGGTCGCGATCGCGGCCGTGGTATCGATCCCGAGCGGACGCCGCCGCTTTCGCTGCGGCAAAACCGCGCCCGCGGACCGAGGGCCGCTGCAGAGGGCGCGTGCGCCAAACGAACAGTCTGCAGGTCACCCGATGCGTGGTCGATGCACTTGATCGAGGTCAAGCGCCGGCTACTGCAACGGCGGATAGTCGAACACTGTTCACCCCATGCCACGAGACCACTGTTCAAGCGCCCGGATCCACGCCGACACGTCGTGTTCACGTCTAGTCTGCCCATGTCTACCCGGTATTCGCGGCTGCCGCCTGGCGCGACGAACCGGCTTTGCTGACGGAATGACTATGAACTCTCGCTTCCTGTTGCAAGTTAACCCGGACGCGAGGGCGAGTCCGCCGCCGGGTCCCGATCCCGCCGCTGAGGGAACTCCCGGATCCCTACCCCCGGACGCCGACAAGTCACCTCCACGAGCGCATAAGCCGAATCTCGGGCGATTGATCAAGTGGATCGTCCTTGCCGCGCTCGCCGTCGCCGCGTTGCTCTATTCGACGCGCAACCTTGTGCTCGGAACGCCCGTGTCCACCGTCGCGGTCGTGCGCGGTGACCTGGTCCAGACCATCGTCGCCAGTGGCCGAGTGGCCACGCCCCAGCGCGTCGTCATCAGCGCCGAGTTCACCGGACGCGTCATGGCGATCCCGGTCGAGGAAGGCCAGCGCGTCACGCGCGGCCAGTTGCTGATTCAGCTCGAGGACGACGACGAACGGGCCGCGCTGGCGCAGGCGCAAGCGGGCATCGCCCAGGCCACTGCCACGCTGCGCCAGACCCAGGACGTCGCGTTGCCCACCGCAGAACAGAATCTGCGGCAGGCCCGGGCCAACCTTGCCCAGGCCCAGCAGCAGTTCTCACGCGTCCAGGAAATGACCACGCGCGGCGCGTTCTCGAAGTCGCAGCTCGACGAGGCGCAACGCAATCTCGACGTCGCGCAAAGCCAGGCTCAGGCGGCGCAGATCCAGGTCCGCACGAGTCGCACCGGCGGCAGCGCCTACGTGCTGGCGCAATCGGCGCTGCAACAGGCGAATGCCAGTCGCCAGGCGGCGCAGGCGAGGCTCGATGCGACCCGCATCGTTGCGCCCACCGACGGCATCCTGATTGCGCGAAACGTCGAACGCGGCGATGTCGCGCCGATGGGAAAGGAGCTGATGGTGCTCGCTCCCGACGGACTGACCCAGGTCGTGGTCCAGATCGACGAGAAGAATCTTTCGCACCTGTCCGTGGGTGAGGCCGCAGTCGGTTCGGCCGACGCGTATGCGGACCAGCGCTTCACCGCGAGCGTGTCGTACATCAACCCCGGCATCGATTCGCTGCGTGGCGCCGTCGAGGTGAAGCTCGACGTGGCGGAGCCGCCCGCCTACCTCAAGCAGGACATGACCGTCTCGATCGACATCGAAGTCGCGCGCCGCAACGCAACCCTCATCGTGCCGGCGGGAACCGTTCGTGACATCGACAAAAGCGAGCCCTGGGTCATGGTGTTCCGCGACCGGCACGCGCACAAACAAGCCGTGACACTGGGATTGACCGGAACCGGCCAGGTCGAAGTGCTCGACGGCGTCGCCGTCGGTGATCGCCTGATCCCGACCGGCGACATACCCATCAAGGTCGGCCAGCGCGTGCGCACGACGGACAAAGCGCGGGCGAAGCCGTGAACCGCTACCTGCCCTTCGAGTGGATTACTGCCATGCGCTTCATGCGCAACGGCCTGATGCAGACCCTGCTGATCATCTCCGGCGTCGCGCTCGGGGTCTCGGTGATCGTCTTCATGTCGGCGCTGCTGACCGGCCTGCAATCCAACCTGTTCCGGCGCACGCTCGACTATCAGGCACAAATCGTGATCCTGCCGCCGGAAGACGTCGCACGTCCGCTGCGCGGCGACGGGCCCGTCGCCGAGGCCGCCATCCTGCAGCCGCGTTCGCAGCGCCTGCGTTCGGTGGACCAGTGGCAGAAGGTCCGCGACCTGATCAGACGCATGCCTGACGTCGTCGCGGTGACGCCGGTCGTATCCGGGCCGGGGTTTGCCGCGCGCGGCGATGCGAGCAAGGCCGTCAACATCACCGGGATCGAGCCCGACTCCTACCTGCGCATCATTGCGGTGCGCGACAAGATCGTTGCCGGCCATCTGAGTGTGAGCAACGCCGAAATCGTCATCGGCACCGAGCTGGCGAGCGACCTCGGCGTGAAGGTCGGCGACAAGCTCAGCCTCAGCCCCGCCAGTGGTGCGATGCAGACCTTGATCGTCAGCGGCATATTCGACTTCGGCAACAAAG
>JAAFHE010000562.1 GCA_013298265.1 Lysobacterales bacterium
GCCCGACAAGACACAACGCGTCGCCGCGCGCGGCGAACAGTCGGGCGGTGGCTTCGGCAATGGCCGAGGTCGCGCCGACGATGAGGATTCTGCGCATGGTCTACTCCGTTACGCGGCGCCAGAAGCCCGAGGAAAACCGCGGGTCCAGGTAGGGCTGCAGTGTGTTCCAGGCCGGGAAATAGTCACGGAAGCGCGCTCCGGCGAGACGTGCGTCCTTGGCGGCGTATACCGCGCCGCCCGCGGCCGCGACCACGTCGTCCAGCGCATCGAGCAGCGCGAACGTGGCCGGACCGTTGTTGGGGAAGTCCAGCGCCAGGGTGGCGCCGGGCCGCGGGAACGAGAGGATACCAGCGGACTTGCGTTCGCCGAACACCTTGAGCACGGCGAGGAACGAGCCGCTGCCGCTGGCGGCGATGCGCGCGAGCAGCTCGGTCAGCGCGGCTTCCGCCTGTGTAGGCGGCAGCACGCACTGGTATTGCAGGAAGCCGCGGGGGCCGTAGAGGCGATTCCAGCCGCCGATCGCGTCCAACGGATAGAAATACGGCTCGTAGTGGGTCAGCGCATGCTGCACGCGGCCGCGCAGGCGGTGGTAGTACAGCGCGTTGAAGGCGCGCAGGCTCAGGCCGTTGATCAGCGACAACGGTGGCGTCAGAGGGACCGCGAGGCGGCGCTTCGATGGCCGCGGCCCGTCGCCGGCCGGCGCGTGGTTGGCGCGGATGAAATGGCCGCGGCCGGCGGCGTTGCCGCGCGCGGCGCAGTCGATCCAGGCCACGGTGTATTCGTAGTCGCGTTCGGAGGCGGTCGACAGCGCAAAGAATTCCGCCAGGCTCTCGAAGCGGTGCGTCTCGCTGTTGAGCCAGGGACCGCGCACGCGCTGCAGGCGCAGCTCGGCCCAGGTGATCAGGCCGGTCAGGCCGAGGCCGGCGACCGTCGCGGCGAACCAGTCGGCGTTTTCCGTCGTGCTGCACCAGCGCCGGCTGCCGTCGCTGCGCAGCAGTTCGAAGCCGTTGACGTGTTCGCTGAAGCAGCCGGCGACATGGTGGTTCTTGCCGTGCACGTCGTTGGCGATGGCGCCGCCGACGGTGACGTATTTGGTGCCGGGCGTGACCGGCAGGAACCAGCCCTGGCTCACGACAAGATCAAGGATCTCGCCGAGCAGTACGCCGGCTTCGCAGCGCAGGACGCCCTGTTGCGCATCGAACGCGATGAAGCGGTCCAGCCCGCGCGTGCACAGCAGCGTGCCGCCGTCGTTGAGGCAGACATCGCCGTAGCTGCGGCCGTTGCCATGGGGCAACGCAGTGCCGTCGAATGCCGGCAACGCTGCGTCGCGGTCGCGCACGGCCAGCAGGCGCTGCGCGTGCGGCTGCGGATAGCGGCCCCACGAGGTGCCGGTCATGCTCAGATCGCCCCGGCGACGACGATCGCGCAGAGGGCGAGGATCACGCGGCTGACGCGGTCGACCAGCGCGAACACGACCGGATCGTCGTGCATCCGGCCGCGGTGCGCGATCAGCCAGACCCGGCTGATCCAGTACAGCAGCAACGGGCACAGCAGCCACAGCACCGGCGGGTTGCGATACAGCGCCTCGCTCGCGGTGCTGTTGATGTACAGCGCCAGCACCAGCACGCTCATGTAGCCGCTGGCGCCCCCGAGCGACTGGATCAGCGGGATGTCCTCGACCGAATAACCGCGGCCGCTCGCTTCGGCCTTGCCGCTGCCGAGCAGGCCGTGCAGTTCCGTATAGCGCTTGAGCATCGCCAGGCTCAGGAACAGGAACATCGAAAACGCGAGCAGCCAGAACGACAGGCCGCCGCCGATCACCACCGCGCCGCCGATGATGCGCACGGTATACAGCGCGGCCAGGATCACCACATCGAGCATGACGATGCGCTTGAGGCGCAGCGAATAGGCCAGGGTCAGTCCGTAGTAGCAGGCAAGCACGCCGGCGAACGGCAGCGAGATCGACAGCGCCAGCGCGAGGCCGGCCAGCGCGAGCAGTGGCGCGGCCAGCAGTCCCTGCCACAGCGGCAGCGTGCCGGCGGCGAACGGCCGCAGGCGCTTGCGCGGGTGGCGCCGATCGGCGTCGAGGTCGAACAGGTCGTTGAGCAGGTAGACGCCGGATGCGCACAGGCCAAAGGCGAGGAACGCGAGCGCGCAGCTCGTCGCCGTCGCGGCTTCCAGCACCCGGTGCGAAGTGAACAAAGGTAGGAATACCAAAAGATTCTTGAGCCACTGATGCAGGCGCAGCGCCTTGAGCCAGGTGCGCGGGCCGCCGCGCGCCGGCTCGAACACACGCTCGACCTCGCAGCATTCGCCGGCGGCGCGGGCCAAGCCGCTGTCAGCGTTGACCACGACCGCACGGCGCGCATGTTTCCAGATATGCAGGTCGCGGTATTCGTTGCCGGCGTAGTCGAAGCCGCGCTCGCCGTAGCGTTCGCGCAGCGCATCGCCCTTCTGGCGACCGGCGAGGTTGCGTTCGCCGTCGCTGGCCATCACTGCGTCGAACAGACCCAGGTGGTCGGCCACCCCGCGCGCCAGCGTCGCGTCGGAAGCGGTGCAGAGCACCTGGGGCCGCTGGCCCTGCTGTTCCCTCAACCAGCTCACGACGCGTTCGTCATAGGGCAGTGTGGCCGGATCGACCTGCGCGCGCCGGGCGATCTCGCGCTTGAGATGCGCCCGCCCGCGCGCGAGCCAGAGCGCGAAGGCGAACAGATAAAGCGGGTTGCGCCGCAGCAGGCTCAGGGCCGACTCGAACAGCATGTCCGAGCGGATCAGGGTGCCGTCGAGATCGACGCAAAGCGGAATCGGTTGGGCAGACATCCACGAACTCTGGGTATCGATGGCCAGCGCCGGCAGGGTGCCGGTGGCAAAGTGTCGTAGCTTACACCGCCCGCCCGCGGCGGGCCGGCGTTGGGGGATAGTCGGGCCCGCCTCGTCTCCCACGGCGCGGACCCGGCGAGCACGGCCAAGCCACCGTCCGTCAGCAAAACCGTCACACCACGCCGCGGAAATGGCCCAACGCCCCCGAATTGCGAACCGGTGGACAGTTCGCCCACCGCCCCCTACTAGCCTCGGCGCCGCATTTGAGCGTCCGAAGATCAAGCCGGTTTCGTGCAAAGACGGCTTCTGCTACGCCTCTGGAGCCACCTTAAGTTAAGGGGGCGGCCGACGCGAAGCGTCGGCCAGGGTTGTCGAGATCTGGTGGTCTGCCTAAGTGCCAAGGCGTTGCAGAGTTCGAAGGAGCGGCCAGATGGGGCCGTCCGGCCAGATGGGGCTAGATGGGGCCGGCCCGGCCAGATGGGGCCATCAGGCCAGATGGGGCCATCCACCAATCAGGGCCTGCGGCCAGAGGCCAGATGGGGCCATCCACCAATCAGCCTGCGGCCAGAGGGGCCAGATGGGGCCATCCACCAATCAGACGGCCAGATGGAGGCCCGGCCAGATGGGGCCATCCACCAATCCGGCCAGATGGGGCCATCCACGAATAGCCTAGCGCTATGGGCGGCCAGATGGGGCC
>JAAFHE010000561.1 GCA_013298265.1 Lysobacterales bacterium
CAGCCAGGCCTCCAGCAGTGCGCGCAGATCGGCGGCACGGCCGGGCTGCGCCGACAGGTTCTGTGCGAGGTCGTAGCGGTATTTGGCGAGATTGACGTGACCCGGCGTGAACATTCGATCGGCGTCGGCAATGATGCGCTTCTGCAACGTTTCCGCTTCGGCATTGCGGCCAGTCTGCATGAGGAACATGCCGAGCATCTGGGCGTAAGGCAGCGTGCGCGCGCTGTCGCCGCCATCGGTGCCGAGTTCGACCTTCGCCTGCGCGTAGATCGCTTCGAACATCTGCCGCGCCTCTGCGGTCTTTCCGGTGAATTGCCGCTGGCGCGCCTGATAGACACGATGGGTCAGCGAGTTCTCGCCGGTGAGGCCTCGCCGACTGTCGTCTTCGATGATCGCGTCGATATGCGGACCGGCCTCCTCGTAGCGCTTGAGCGCGAGCAGCGCTATGCCCGCCTGGAGGCGCATATACAAAGTCGCCGAATGCTGTTCACCCAGCCGCGCACGCGCGATCACCAGCGCCTTTTCGATCGACGTGAGCGCCTCGTCGAAGCGATCCAGCAGGCGCAAGGCAATCGATTCGCGCTGCAGCCACTCCAGCGTGCGCGGTTCGCCGGCACCGAAGCGCTTCTGTGCGCCCGCCACCGCCTGGCGCGCTACGAGCAGCGTCTGCTCGTAGCGGTCCGTGTGCGCCAGTGCACGCATGCGGTGGTTGATCAGATCCATGTGTTCGTCGCTGAACTCGCCGAACACGGCGATGACATCCGCCTCGATCGCGGCCAGATCGGCCAGCGCCTGATCTTCCTTGCGGTTCTCGACATCCAGCGAGGCGATGCCGAGCAGGAAACGCAGCCGCGCCGGATCGCGTGGCGACGCAGCGACGTAGTTCAGGCCTTCATCGTAGATCTTGCGGGCCTTCGCCTCGTCGTCGGCCTGCAGCATGCGGCCAAGCAGGCCGCGCGCTTCGAGCGTATCGCTGTCGCGCGGGCCGAAGTGTTCGGTCAGCACGGCCAGAGCCGCGCTGGCTTCTTCGCGGCCGGCTTCGTCTTCGCCCGACAGGCGCAGGCTTTCGGCCAGCATGCGGCGCACCGCGCCTTCGGTACGCGGCTGCGCGGCGAAACGCTGGGCGACGGCGCCGCGCGCCTGCTTGAGCGCGTCACCCATGCTCAGATCGAGCTTGCTGCGGTACGGATTGGCGGCGCGGATCACGTCTTCTGTCAGGAACTCACTGACCGCGGTCGCGATCGCGGCCTGCTCGGTCGCGCGGTTGCGGGCAGCGCTCGCGACGCCCGCCTGCCACAGCGCAATGCCGAGAAACACGACGAGAAACAGCAGCGTGAACGTCGACACGGCAACGCCGACACGATGCCGGCGCACGAACTGGCGCGTGCGGTACGCGGCCGAATCAGGCCGTGCGCTGATGGTTCGGCCTTCGAGCCAGCGGCGCAGATCGGCACCGAGCGCGTTGGCGTTGACATAGCGCCGCTCAGGTTCGCGCTTGAGCGCGGTCAGCACGATGGTGTCGAGGTCACCGGCAATCTGGCGCGCCTCGCGCTCGCCGCCGCGGCGGCCATAGACCGCACTGGCTTCGACGACGCTCGCTCGCCGCAGCACCTGGCTTGGCCGCTCGACCAGGGTGGTGGTGTCGGCGTCGTCGAGCGTCGCGGGGTTGCGCCGGTGCGGCAGCTGCCCGCACAACAGTTCGTAGATCACGACACCGAGTGCATAGACGTCGGTCGCGGTGCTGACCGGCTGGCCGTGGATCTGCTCGGGCGCGGCGTAGGCCGGCGACAGCGCGCGCACGCCGGTGCGGGTCAGGCCTTCCTCGCCGGTGTCGCTGAGGATCTTCGCAATGCCGAAGTCGAGCACGCGCGGCTGGCCGTCCGTGTCGACGAGGATGTTGGACGGTTTGAGGTCGCGGTGCACGACCAGGCGCGACTGCGCGTGGGCGACCGCATCGCAGATCAGCACCATGAGCTGCACCCGCTCGCGCGCGCCGAGCGCGTGGTTGTGCGCGTAGTCGGTCAACGATTCGCCGGCGACGTATTCCATGGCGTAGTAGGGCCGGCCCTCGGCACTGACGCCGCCGTCGACGAGGCCGGCGATGTGCGCGTGGTTCAACTGCGCGAGAATGCGCCGCTCCTGCACGAAGCGGCGCAGGATCTCGTCGGAGTCCATGCCGCGCTTGAGCAGCTTCAGGGCCACCTGCTGCACGAAGCCACCCTGCGTGCTTTCGGCCAGGTAGACCTCGCCCATGCCGCCACGGCCGAGCAGCCGCACCAGCCGGAAGCGGCCGATGGCCGCAGGCGTGGGCTCGTCGGACGCGGCGACGGACTGGCCCTGGGCCAGCGCATCGACGACGGTCGGCGCGATCGCCTGCACGCCGCGATCCAGCACGCCGCTTGCGTCCGCATCCGCGGCCAGCAGCGCCAGGACCTGCTGCAGCACGGACGGGTCCTCACCCTCGGCACGCAGCGCAGCCAGGCGCGCAGCACACGCCAGCGGGTCGAGTTCGGCCAGCTCGTCGAACAAGGCCGAGATGCGCGCCCAGCGCGCGTGGATATCGTCGCTCATGCCCGTGAAGCTCCTTGCTCGTGACGTCGGCCGCCGCGCCGCGAAGGCGCGTCGTTCGGCAACCGCTCTACTCGTCGCCCTGCGGCAACATGTCGCCGCCGAGCTGCTGGTGCAGGAACGCCCGCGCCTTGCGCCAGTCGCGCTTGAGGCTGCGTTCGGAACGGTCGGTCAGGCCGGCGATCTCGCTGAGCTCGAGGCCGCCGAAGAAGCGCATTTCCACGAGCAGGGCCAGATGCCGGTCCAGGGTTTCGAGCTGCCGCAGGGCCTGATCGAGCGCGAGCAGTTCCTGGTCGCGGCCTTCACCGCCGGCCTGGACCAGCTGCGAGTCGAGCTCGGCTGCGATGGCGCCGCCGCCGCGCTTCTCGGCCAGACGCTGGCGCGCGTGGTCGATCACGAGTTGACGCATCGCGCGTGCGGCGACGGCGAAGAAATGTTCACGGTCCTTGAGTTGCAACGCGTCGGGCTTGGCCAGGCGGAACCAGGCCTCATGCACCAGCGAGGTGGCGCGCATGTCAGCGCGCATGCGCCCGACCTGACGTGCGGCGAGGACGCGCAGGTCCGCGTAGACCTGATTGAACAGGCGTCCGGAGGCGGCAGCGTCGCCGGCACGCGCCTGCGCGATCAGTTCGGTGACATCCACTCGCTAACGCCCCTCGTTCCGACCCACGCGGAACTTGCCACGACTGGGCCGCAACGGCAATGCGCTGCACGCGGGCATGGCGATCGGCGAAACCGGGCTGGGCGGCGATCATGCGGCAATCCACGCGATTGCATCACGCGCGGGGCCAGCGCAAGCGGCGAATCACGCATGTGCAAGGTGACACGTCCGCTCGGACTGGCGCGGAGCCACATTGGCCAGGCTGCGCCTCAGTCGCGAGCGGCGCCGCTGTCGTGCGATGCCAGTCCGACGGTCAGCAGGCAGACGATCAACAGCACGCTGTATTCC
>JAAFHE010000560.1 GCA_013298265.1 Lysobacterales bacterium
TATCGCGGCGCTGCGCGACATCGCCGAGGCGCGCCGTATAGCGCAGGCATTCGCCCGCGCGCCAGTCCGCCGCGCGCCAGTGCGAATCGCCGGTGCGCTCGATGCGGCCGTGTTCGCGGCGCAGCGCCTCGACATTCGCCGCGCCGCCGCGATGCAGGCGGAAGTCGCGCTGCGCCACGGCTTCGTCGACGCACACGCGTACCTGCAGGCGTTCGCCGTCGGGCTCATAGTTGAGCTCGTAGCGCGGCGCGGCGTGGAGCGCCGGTGCGAGCGCGCACAGGCCGGCCAGCCACAACCCAGCCACAACCCGGGCGCGCCGCCCAGGTAAAATCGTCGGATGGACGTTTCTCATCTGCTCGATCATCTCAATCCTGCGCAACGCGAAGCGGTCTCGGCGCCAAGCGGCCACTATCTGGTGCTGGCCGGCGCCGGTTCCGGCAAGACCCGCGTACTCATCCACCGTATCGCCTGGCTGCTCGAAGTCGAGCGTGCGTCGCCGTATTCCATATTGGCGGTGACCTTCACTAACAAGGCCGCCGGCGAAATGCGCGGGCGCTGCGAAGGCCTGATCGAACACGGTACGCGCGGCCTGTCGATCGGCACCTTCCACGGCATCGCGCATCGCCTGCTGCGGCGCCACTGGCGCGAGGCGCGCCTGCCGGAAACCTTCCAGATCCTCGACGCCGATGACCAGCAGCGCCTGATCAAGCGCGTGATCCAGGGACTGGACCTCGACGAATCGCGCTGGCCCGCGCGCCAGGCCGCCTGGTTCATCAATAGCTGCAAGGACGAGGGCAAGCGGCCCGACGCGATCGAGCACGGCGACAATTCGACCACGCGCACACTGCTCGATATCTATTCGACGTACGAGGCGCAATGCCGCCGCTCCGGACTCGTCGATTTCGCCGAACTGCTGCTGCGCTCGCACGAACTCTGGCTCGAGGACGCGGCACTGCTGGCGCACTATCAGGAACGCTGGCGCCACCTGCTCATCGACGAATTCCAGGACACCAACAGCCTGCAGTACGCCTGGGTGCGCGTACTCGCCGGGCAGGCCGGAAAGGTGTTCGTCGTCGGCGATGACGACCAGGCCATCTATGGCTGGCGCGGCGCGCGCGTGGAGAACGTGCAGCAGTTCCTGCGCGACTATCCGAGCGCCAGGACCATCCGCCTCGAACAGAACTACCGTTCGACCGCGAACATCCTCAAGGCGGCCAACGCCGTCATCGCGAACAACCCGGGCCGCCTCGGCAAGCAGCTATGGACCTCGGGCGAGGCGGGCGGTGCGATCGAGCTATACGCCGCCTACAACGAGCAGGACGAGGCGCGCTACGTCATCGAGCGCATCCGCGAATACACCAACGCCGACGGCGCGGCGAACGATATCGCCATTCTCTACCGCTCCAACGCGCAGTCGCGCGTGTTCGAGGAACAGCTCAACCAGCACCGCATCCTGTATCGCGTCTACGGCGGGCAACGCTTTTTCGACCGTGCCGAAATCAAGGATGCGCTGGCCTATCTGCGCCTGGTCGCGAACCGCCACGATGACGCGGCGTTCGAGCGCACCGTCAACACGCCGCCGCGCGGCATCGGCGAGCGCTCGCTGGACCTCGTGCGCCAGTACGCGCGGCGCGACGCGAGCTCGCTGTGGGAATCCATGCTCGGCATCATCGGCGGCAATGAGCTCGCGGCGCGCAGCCGCAATGCCCTGCGCGCCTTTGTCGAGCTGATCGAGCAGCTTGCGCGGGAAGCGCTGGGCACGGCGGATGCCGCTGATGCGCAAAACGCCGGGCTGTTCGACGGCGGCGGCGACGCGCTCGACGAGATAGAAGTCGGCCTGACCCTGTCCGAGCAGATGGACACCGTGATCGCGCGCAGTGGCCTGCGCGACTACTACGAAAAGGATTCGCGCGGCAGCGCCGAGGCGCGCGTGGAAAACCTCGATGAACTCGTCAGCGTCGCCGGCCGTTTCCAGCTCACACCCGAGGACGAGGAAGCCGGCCTGTCCGAACTCGCGGCGTTCCTCGCCAGCGCCGCGCTGGAAGCGGGCGAAGGCCAGGGCCAGCCGGGACAGGATTGCGTGCAGCTCATGACCTTGCACACGGCCAAGGGGCTGGAGTTTCCGCTCGTGTTCCTGGTCGGCCTGGAAGACGGGTTGTTCCCGAGCCAGAAATCACTCGACGAACCGGGCCGGCTCGAGGAGGAACGCCGCCTGGCCTATGTCGGTATCACACGCGCCCGGGAACGCCTGACCCTGAGCTACGCCGAACAGCGCCGCCTGCACGGCATGGAAACCTACGCGCGCCCGTCGCGCTTTCTCAACGAGATCCCGCGCGAACTCATGCACGAGGTGCGCCCGCGCGTACAGGTGAGCCGCCCCGCCTACAACAGCCGCTACCACCATCAGGCTGTCGACGAAGCACCGGCGCTGAAGCTCGGCCAGCGAGTCGTCCACAGCAGCTTCGGTAGCGGCATCGTGATCGACTACGAAGGTGTCGGCGAACACACCCGCGTACAGGTGAACTTCGAAGAAGCCGGAGCGAAATGGCTGGTGCTGGCCTACGCCAATCTGCAGCCTGCCTGAAACGCCCATGCAGGCCGTTCCGCGATCGGCCGCAGTAGAAAGGGTGTGAGAAAGGCGGGCCAGACCGGCCGGCGCGGCCGGTCAGGTCTGCGCCAGATCGGGAAAGCGCAGCTCACCGGAGCACAGCCCGTCGAAGCCGCGCACGAACAGCGGCGATCCGGCGTACTCGCCCATGTCGACCGCCTCTGGCCACCCGCGCGGCGGCCGGAATCCGAATTCGATCCGCGTCACCGGCTGCAGTACCAGGCGCGGAAGTACCGCCGACAGCTCGACCTGTCGCGGTGCCAGCAATTCATGCAGCTGCAGGACGCCGCGCTCTTCACTGACCACGGCGAGCGCGTCGATGTCATCCAGCCAGTGCGCGCGCAGCGCGCGATAGCTCAGATGCCAGAGCAGCGTCGAGTAGTAGTCTCCCGCACCGAACCACAGGTCATGCACGGCAGCACGACGACACAGCGCAGCGAGGCGTGCGCGGTCCTGCGCGTCGGCTACGTTGCAACACGGCGGCAGCGCGGTTCCGCCCGCCAGGGCAATTTCCGCGACAAAGCGCTGTTGCGGCAACGCCCAGAAACCGAACCGCGGATAGAAATCGCGCACGCTCTCGTTGGCGAACAGCAGCACAGGCGCGGCCAGCGCATCGATGCTTTGCAGCACCAGCTGCAGCAGTTCGCGCGAGTGGCCGCAGCCTCTGCGGTCCGGATGAGTGGCGACCGCGCCAAGCTGGTAGCCGATGCAGGCGCGGCCGGCAACCGACAGCCGCATGCGGGTCACGCCGACACTGGCAACGGTGTCGTCACCGTCGAGCAGCAGCCAGGCCTCGTAGTCGTCGTTCCAGCCGCCGCGGCGATCCCAGAGACGGAAATCGACGCTGCGGAAAGTCAGCGGAACGAAGGCGTGGAACCGTTCGTGCGCAGCGACATCGGCACGACTGAT
>JAAFHE010000563.1 GCA_013298265.1 Lysobacterales bacterium
GCGCGCTCGCGACCATGCTCGCGCCGTATTTGCATCAGGAGTTCTCGCCGGGCCAGGACGTGCTCGATTTCTGGCCGGTTACCTTTGCCGGCCCGACGGCTGGGGACGCCGCGTTTGCGGGCTGGTTGCTCAGCCATTTCGCGATGACCAACAGCCGCTACTTCAACAACGACGACATCGTGCCGCGCGCGTGGCAGGAGCTGAACTGGATCCGCAACTCGTTCCCGGGCTCGCCGTCGCTGCCGTTGGAATTGATCCCGCTGATCGACGCGATCGAAGGCGTGGTCGATGCCGAACAGATCGGCTACACCCAGCCTGGTCCTGGTGTGCCGTTGCAAGGCACGATCGATCTCAACGATGACTGGTTTGCCGAGGCGGGCCTGCAGCACAGTGGCCAGACCTACCTCAAGCTGCTGGGCGCTCCGCCCGTCGACAACGGCAGTTTCTGACTCGCCGACGCGGCGTCGCGCGGCACCGGCGACGCTTCAATCGCTGCGCAGCACCAGCGCGATAGCTGCGATCAGCATCAGCAGTTCCAACCCGGCCACGCCCATCAGCGTCGTGCCGGGCGCTCCGTAGAGTGCGAAGCCGGCGCCGCGGTACAAGACGAGTGCGGCGTAGACGAACAGCGAGAACATCAGCGCGACGCGCTGTGCCGGTGCGCCGGCGTACACGGTCCAGGCGTAGAACGCGGCGAGCCCGAGTTCGAGACCGCCGTAGACAGTCAGGAATTCGATGCGGCCCTGGGTGTCCAGGGTGAAGCCCAGCGCGGCGGCGATGCGCGCCGGCACGACGGTGGAGGCTGCGGCGAAGATCGCGTACAGCACGGCGTTGAGCAGCAGATAGGCGGCAAGCATTGCGGCTCCAACGACGATGACGGTAGCGGTATTGTGCGCAGCCTATGTGCAGGCCGCGTAGAGATCAGGGCGTCGCCGCGGCCTGCCATGCCGTCAGCTCCTGGCGAGCACGGGCGAGGTCGTCGCGGAAGGCCTGCTGCTGGCGCAGTTCGGCGGCGATCACGGTCGCGGCGATCAGGCCGGCCTCGACATCGGTTGGATAGTGCACGCCATTGACGAGGCGCCCCGGCGCGAATCGGTCGCCGCGCGCAAAGATCTCGCGCCGTTTCTGCGGCAAAAGGTCGGCCAGCACGATCGCGTAGAGCCGCGCGAGTACTGCATGCCCGCTGGGATAGGTCGAACCGTCCGGACGGCTGGTCGGATGCACGTCGCCGGACGCGAGGAACGGACGCGGCCGGTTCCAGTAGTCCTTGGCCGGCCCGACGACAGCACCGATGGAGCGGGTCATCCGCTCGAACAGCAGTGCCGTGTGCGGCAGGCGTTTGGCATCGAACCCCTCGCCGACGGCATCGGCGAAACGGAATACCGACGCCTCCGCATCGGCCTTGGCCAGGTCAAGCTCGGCTTGGCTGCGCGACTGCTGCAGTGCCAGCACGGCGGCGAGGTCGGCGCGGTCGGCGGCAGAGCCGGCGGGTGGCGGCGGCGGCAACAGGCTGGCCAGATCGATGCGCTGCACCAGGGGATACGGCTCGGCCTCACTGAGTGCGTTCGCGATCGGGCACAGTGCGGCCAGCAGCAGCAAAGCGGCGACGCGTGACAGCAGGCGCGAGACGGCGGCGATGGAGCGCATGGGGCGGGACTCGTGGGGGGCAGGAATGCAAGTCTGCCACGCCCGCAGTGCGGTATTCCCCGTGCCTCGACGCAGCGACGCGAAGCTCTGACGAGTCGGGCTACACTGCGCCGCCGCATCCGTTGCGGTCTTCCCCGTGCTGCCATGCGCCGAACCACTGCGCCGGATCCGTTGACCATTGCCCCTGCCCAGGCGCGCCTGCTGCATCTGGCCGCGCAGGGTCTGTTGCTGGCACCGCGCGCAGCCGCGACGCCGGCGCGGCTACTCGCTGCGATCGCGCGCATGCAACTGCTACAGATCGACACGATCAACGTCGTCGCGCGCAGCCCCTATCTCACGCTGTTTTCGCGTCTGGGTGACTATCCGACTGCGTGGCTCGAGCAGGCGCTCGCGCGGGGCCGCCTGTTCGAAACCTGGGCACACGAGGCCTGCTTCGCACCGATGGCCGATTTTGACCTGCATCGTGATTTCCGCGGCGGCCGTGCCAATCACTGGGCGATGCGCCATGCGGCGCGCATTCGCGACAGCCATCGGCGCGAAACCGACGCGCTGCTCGCGCATGTGGCCGAACGCGGCGCTGTGCGCTCGGCCGATTTCGCCCGAACCGACGGTGAGGGCGGTGCCGGCTGGTGGGGCTGGAAGACAGAGAAGCGTTGGCTCGAATCGCTGTTCGGCACGGGCGAGCTCATGGTCAGCCGGCGCGAGAATTTCCAGCGCGTCTATGATCTGAGCGAGCGCGTGCTGCAGGCGGCGGCGAAACACCGCATCGAACGCGCGCCGCAGACGCCGCAGGCGGTCAAGCAGGAGTGGATCGCCCGCTCGGTCAAGGCGCTCGGCCTGACGCCGGCGCGCTGGATCGCCGACTATTTCCGGCTTGGCCGGCAGATCGGCAGCGATGAGCTGGAACCGCTGCTGGTGCGTGGCGAGATCGTGCCGGTTCGCGTCAGCGGCTGGGACAAGCTGGCCTACGTGCACGCCGAGCACCTGCCGCTGGCGCGCCGTGCGGCTGCCGGCAGCCTGCGCGCGACGCACAGCACGCTGCTGTCGCCGTTTGATCCGGTGGTGTGGGATCGCCTGCGCGCGTCCGCCCTGTTCGAGTTCGACTATCGCATCGAGTGCTACACGCCCGAGGCCAAGCGCCGTTATGGCTATTTCGTGCTGCCGATACTGCGGCGCGGTCGCCTGGTCGGGCGCCTTGATGCCAAGGCACACCGGCGTGATGGCGTGTTCGAGGTCAAGGCGGTATTTCTGCAGGACGGCGTGACTGCGGACGACGCACTCGCAGCCGACGTCGCGAATGCGATCCGGCAGTGCGCGGACTGGCACGAGACGCCGAAGGTGACGCTCGGTCGCAGCGAACCGGGCGGCTTCGCGGCGCCGCTCAGGCGTGCGTTGCGTGCGTCAGCCGGTCAGGCTTGGCGGAGGCGGGACGGGAGCGCGCAGTAGCGTCTTCCCGCGCTGCGGCAAGCGCTGCGAGGTGCCGGGACCGGCGCGAGCACGAGCATGCGATCAATTATATATTTTAATGACATTTATCAATTGTTAATTTTTTATGATCCCGTGGCGCCGGTACCCTACGTCAGAACAGATCAAACTGAGGTCGTCTCGCTCGTTGTCCGAGATCGTCGATACGCCCCACCAGCGTTCGCCGTCGTGGAATGGCAGGGTTGAGGTCGCGCCGCGCTTGGGCCGCACGTCGGAGTCCGGCAACGGGCGCGACTCGACGTGGCTCCAGACTCAAAAGCAACCAACGTTCTCACAGGGTCACTCAGCTCCGGAGACTTACATGAACCGTCCAACCAGGAATCCTTCGAATCGGCTTCGTATTTTTTTGCCGATGGTGTGTGCCGTGCTGGTCATACCCGCTGTC
>JAAFHE010000564.1 GCA_013298265.1 Lysobacterales bacterium
GCGGACGTGGACGGCTCGCACATCCGCACGTTGCTGTTGACGTTCTTCTACCGGCAGATGCCCGAACTCATCGAGCGCGGCTACGTCTACATCGGTCTGCCGCCGCTGTACAAGCTCAAGCAGGGTAAGACGGAGCTCTACCTGAAGGACGATGGCGCCCTGAATCAGTATCTGATCGGCAACGCGGTCGACCAGGCGGGGCTGCGCTACAGCGTCGACGCGCCGCCTATCAGCGGCGTCGCCCTCGAAAAGCTGCTCGCCGAGTACCAGACCGCGCTGGACCAGATCGATCGCCTGAGCCATCGCTGCGATCCGGTCCTGCTGACCGCCATGCTGGAGTTGCCGGCCCTCGACGACAGCATCTGGCACGACGAGGCTGCGACGACGCAGTGGCTGGCACGCATTTCTGCACGACTGAACAACGTAGGTCTCGGCCGGGCTCAATACCGCCTGCGTGTCCAGGGCGCGACGCCTGAGCATCCGGCGGCGCTCCTCGTCGAGCGCGACCAGCATGGTCTGACCCATACGCAGTTGCTGCCGGCGACGTTTGTCGCCAGCCCGGAAATGAAACCGATACTCGATATCGCGCGCCAGCTCGCCGATCTGGTGCAGCCGGGTGCCGAAATTCGCCGCGGCAATGCCGTTACGCCGGTCGAATCCTTCGCGCGGGCGCGCTCCTGGCTTATGGACGAGGCGAAGAAGGGACGGACTATCCAGCGCTTCAAGGGTCTGGGCGAAATGAACCCCGAGCAGCTCTGGGAGACGACGGTGAACCCGGAAACGCGTCGCCTGCTTCAGGTCAGCATCGAGGATGCGGTCGCAGCAGACCAGATCTTCTCCACCCTGATGGGCGACGTTGTCGAACCCCGCCGCGCGTTCATTGAATCCAACGCATTGCGCGTCGCCAATCTCGATGTCTGACCGGACGGCGGCCGCCTGGCCGCCCCGTGCCTGCGGCTTTCGCGCCGGGAGCAACAAGCTCGACCCCGAAACCCTGACGAAACCGTTGCAAGCCCAGGCAACGGTCGCGCAATTCAACGCCGAAATGTCCGGACTTGCGCGGATGCCGGCCGGCTGCAGCCGGCCCGGTCGATTCCACTTAACATAAAATTAGAAATTTACTTTAGTTGCAAAGTTAATTAAGAAACCCTGGCTGTGAAAATCTGCGTAAATCCGCTGGTTTAGACGAAGTTGCCGCTAGCCCCATCAGCTCGTAACAACTAGTTGCAAGCACATGGAATACCTAGGTTTCTTTTTAACGCCGCGATAACGAATCGAGAAATTCCTCCGCTTGTAGTTTGAACATTCGCGGATTACGCTCTGCGACCCCTTTACCGCTTGCCTGAAACGCAGGCCACGAGAATCCAGTCGAGGCGCTACTCAATGCATGCTCCCAACGCCAAGAAGCTTGTGCTTTGTCTCGGTGCAGTTTCCCTGCTCGTGGCCGGAATCGCTTCCGCCTCGCGGCTGCCGGGCGAACGTTCCAATGAGCAGCGTTCCAGCAAGAGCAGCAGCAAGCAGACTGAGAACGCGTACCCGAATGCCAAGCGCAACGATCCCAAAACCGATATGCCGGGCTCGCTGGGAACCAAGCTGAACAAGGCGCAGGAAGCGGCAAGCGACGGCGAGGCGGACAAGGCCATCGGCCTGATCGACGAAGTGCTCGCGGACAAGAAGGTCACCCCATACGCGAAGGCTTTCGCGCTCTATCTGCGCTCCAACGCGAAATGGGAAAAGGAAGACGGCGCCGGCGCGATCGCCGATCTCAAGGAAGCGGTTGCCCTTGATGCGCTGCCCAACGCCAACCAGTTCCCGGCCATCTACACGCTGGCCCAGTTCCAGCTCCAGGAAGAGCAGTACGCCGACGCCGCGAAGACCGTCGATCAGTACATTGAGATCAGCGGCGACAAGAAGGCCGAGGCATTGGCCGTCAAGGGCAATGCGCTCTATCGCGCCGACAAGTTCCAGGAAGCGATCGACGCCATGAAGCTGGCGATCGCCGCCAGCGACAAGCCGCAGGACAGCTGGAACCAGATCCTGATGGCCAGCTACTTCGAACTGAATCAGTACGGAGAAGCAGCAAAACTGTCGGAATCGCAGCTACAGAAAAATCCGACCGACAAGAAGCTCATTCAGCAGCTCGCCTCGATCTACGTCAACAACGACCAGAACGAAAAGGCTTTGCAGCTCCTGACGGACGCCAAGGCCAAGGGACTGATCACGACGGCGGACGACTACAAGCTGCTCGCCCAGTTGTATGGTCAGGCCGAAAAGCCGGCCGATGGCGCGGCACTGCTGGAAGAGGGATTCCAGAAGGGCGCGATACCGGCCAGCTACGAGATGTACAAGCTGCTCGGCGATTCCTACGCACTGGCCGAGAACGAAACCAAGGCCATCGATGCCTACGGCAAGGCCTCGCCGCTGGCCAAGGACGGCGAAGCCGACCTTCTGCGCGGGCAGCTCCAGATCAACAACCAGCTATGGGCACCGGCCAAAGAGTCGCTTACAAAAGCGCTGTCCCGCGGCGTAAAGCGCCAGGGCGCTGCCTATGTACTGCTGGGCAATGCTGAAAACGAACTCGGTAACAAGAGCGCCGCGATCGCCGCCATGGAAAAGGCGCAGGGCTACGAAGAAACCCGCCAGATGGCAGGTACGTGGCTCAAGATGATCAAGGGCGGAGGCGCTCCGAAGAAAAAGTAAGTCATTCCGCACTCCTCGCAATACCTGCGCGGTGTTCGGCAACCTTCAGGCCGGGTTAATATAGCCACCCCGATTGCCAGTATTGAGCGTCGGGCTGGCCTCGTGTACGGTGCCAGCCCCGCCGCATTACCCGCGGCTAGGCGCCTAGTGCGACAAGCCCTCAGATCTCACAGCGAACCTTGGTTCAGAGCAAATGGCGTTGACCACAGAAGACCAGCGCGAAACGTACAGTTGGAGGCGCACCTCAGCGCTGGCCGCCGCCATGGCCGTGCACGGACTCGCTTTCATCCTGATGATTGCGCCGGTGGCGCCGCCACAGGCGAAGGAAAAGAAGAAGGAGACCATCGTTTCGGTCGAATTCGTCGAACCGCCGCCGCCGCCGCCGCCGCCGCCGCCGCCCCCACCGGAGCCGCCGAAAAAGCCGCCGCCGAAAATCGTCGAAAAGGTGCGACCGCCGCCGACACCGCCGCCGGAACCACCGCCGGCCGTCGTGGTCGAGGAGGCCTCGCCGATGGCAGTCCCGGCACCGCCGCCTGCTCCACCGGCGCCGCCAGCGCCGCCGGCGGATATCGCGCCGACCGAAAACATCAGCTATCGCAAAGCTCGTCCGCCGCGCTACCCGCCGCAGGCCGTACGTCAGCGCCATGAAGGCGAAGTCGTGCTCCGCGTACTGGTCGGTGTCGATGGCAAGCCCAAGGATATCCAGGTCGAAAAATCGTCCGGACATCGCGAACTGGATCGTGCGGCGATTGATGCCGCGCAGACTTGGGTGTTCAATCCGGGTCAGAAGAATGGTGCTACGGTTGAGG
>JAAFHE010000565.1 GCA_013298265.1 Lysobacterales bacterium
GGCGTTGGTGTCTGCGGCGCTCGATGCGTCTTTTTTAGCCGATTCGCACGTGTCGTGAGCCACCTTCGCGACCGGATCCTTCAGACCTATCGTGGCCGGGACTTTGCCGACGAAAGCGGTACATTCAGCCTGCGTATGCCAGGACACGCGCGGCCGGCAACCGCACCGCGCGGCGCGCGGGCCAGGTGCATGCGACTGCCGATACCACGGCGAGCATCGCGGCCCAGGCAACTGCGCCGCTTGCGTTCGGCAAGGTCTGCATCGGCACCACAAACATCACGCGGCCGAACGCGTCAGCGAGCAGGTGGCCGATCGGCATCGACAGCAGCAGCGATACGATCCAGGCGAGGCCGGCGACGATGAGTCCTTCGACCTGCACCAGCGACACGATGGCACGGTCCGGCGCGCCTAACGCACGCATGACGCCGATCTCGCGGGTGCGTTCGAGCACGCCGAGGCTCATCGTCGAGGCAAGCCCGATGCCGCCGATCGCGATCATTGCCCAGGCCATGACACCGAGGAACTGCACGACCATGAGCAGATGGTCCTCGAACGCGCGACGGGTTTCGCTCACGAGCTCACTGCCGCCGACGGCGATGCCCGCGGCGTCGAACGCCGCGCGCACGCGCAGGATCGTCTCCCGCTGGCCGGCGGGCTCGCGCGCCGTCGTCGTCAGGAGCAGCGCCGAAGCTCGCTCATCGCCGCGGGCGGCGTTCAACGCACCGACCGGCACGTAGGCCAGCGGCTGCGGACCGACGTCGACGATGCCGACGACGCGCCAGCGTGTCGGTCTGCCGTTGGCCGGCCTGCCGCTGACCAGCATGTCGGCCAGGCGCAGTTCAACATCGGCGCCGAGCCGCAGCGTCGGCTCGTCCTTCAGCAGGGAACGATTGACGACCAGCACGTTGCCGTCGCCGGCGGCGATGCCGCGTCCCTGCAGAATAGCCGGCGCGAGCAGCAGCGACGACGGCGGCAGACCCACCAGTGTGAATGCGTCGCCGTCGAGACCGTCGTCGCGTCGTACGGCAGCGGTATCGCGCGCGAGCGCCTGTACACGCGTCACGCCGGGAACGGCCGACGCGACGGCTTCGACGCGCGCTGCGTCCGCACCGTCTGCCAGGCGCAGCGACACGTCGTAGCGGTTGCCCGCGAGCAGCTGTGCAACCGAGGAGCGCACACCGCTGCGCAGGCTGTCCGCACCAAGGAATACCGCACCGCCAGCCGCGAGCGCGAGCACGGTCAGCAGTAGGCGCTGGCGCTTGCGGAATGCATTGCCGATCGATAGCTGCAGCGGCCGGCTGATCCACGGCACGGCGAAGCGTCGCCGCAGATGGCCGCCATCGGCGGCGATACCGGTGTCGCGCAGCGCATCGGCGGCACTCAGGCGGCATGCACGCACGACGGGCAAGGCTGCCGCCACGACCGGCAGCAGGCAGCCGGCGACGAGCTGTATGGCGAGCGCCCATCCGGGGATCGCCGTGTCGCCGATGGGGAAATTCAGCATGTCCAGTTTCATCGCCGCATACGGCCGCGCGATCGCGATCGATGCCGGCAATGCGAGCAGCGACGCGACGACGCCGATGGCGAGCGCGAAGCCCAGATACAGCAGGCCAATCTGCACCGCGGAAGCGCCGAGCGCCTTCATGACGCCGATCTCGCGCGTCTGCGCCGCGAGCATCGCCGAGACAAGGTTGACAACGAGCAGCGCGCAGACGAACAGGGTCATCAGCGCGAACGCGCCCTGGGTCAGCGACAGCGAATCCATCTGCGCCGCGTGTGCATGCTCACCCGGTACCGGGACGGCAATGTTCGTCACGCGGCCGCCGGCCTGCTCGATCCGCGCTCGCGCGTCATTGGCGATACGGCGCACCGCGTC
The DNA here is from genome assembly GCA_013298265.1 of Lysobacterales bacterium. GTDB lineage: Bacteria > Pseudomonadota > Gammaproteobacteria > Xanthomonadales > Rhodanobacteraceae > Tahibacter. The sequence continues at coordinate 1,877 of JAAFHE010000565.1, forward strand.
GCGGTCCAGCGCCGTGTCGCGCACGACGAACTGGATCTCGTTGAACGCCGCCGGTGCGCCAAGTTGCGCGAGCGTCGCCGGCGTGACGAACGCGTAGACGACGTGATCCATCCAGCCGGGAGGCAGGCTCACGTCGCGCGCGATGCCGGTGAGCGACAACGCGACAGGTTCGCCGTCACCGACGCTCACGCGTACAGCCTGGCCGAACCCGGCGCCGGCGAATTCGAGCGAGGATAGTTCGAGCACGATCTCGCCGTCGCGCGGTGGCCAGGTGCCGCGCTCCGGCGTCAACCGGCCGATGTCACGCGTATGCCAGTCCGACAGCGCGAACAGCTGCGCGCGCGCACGGCGGCCATTCACGTCGACACTGGCATAGACGACGCGCCGCGCACGCAACGCGGCGATGGCGGAGATGTCACTGACGCGCGCAAGCAGCGCGTCGTCAACACGATCCAGACGCAGGGTCGCCGACACCGGCCGGCTCTCGGTGAAGGTCTGCGCGGTCACCTGCCGCACGAGCGCCCAGGATGCGAGCAGCGCGCCGGCGCCGACAAGGCCGACCACGACGGCGAGAACGACGAGCGCGGTGCGCGCCTTGTGCAGCGAGGCGTCGCGTCGCATCTTGCGCCAGCGCGGACTACGCATCGGCGCGAGCCTCGGGCACGATGCGGCCATCGGCAAGCGAAATGGCGCGTGACGCGTGCGCCATGGCCCGTGGTTCGTGCGTCACCATCACGAGGGTCAGTCCGTCGCGCACGAGATCCGACAGGCCGTCGAGCAGCGCCTCAGCGGTGCGCGAATCGAGATTGCCGGTCGGTTCATCGGCGAGCAGGATCGGCGGATCGTTGGCCAGCGCGCGCGCCACGGCGACGCGCTGCTGCTGGCCGCCGGACAGCGAGGCCGGCAGCTTGTCCGCCTGATCGGCGACGCGCAGGCGTTCGAGCAGAGCCAGCGCGCGCTGCCGGCGCTCCCGCGGCGAGCCGATGCCGGCGAAGTCCATCGGCAGCATCACGTTCTCAAGCGCCGTCAGTGTCGGCAGCAACTGGAAAAACTGGAAGACGATACCGACGTGGCGGCCGCGCCAGGCGGTAAGTTCGCGCTCGCTCGCCGCACCGAGGTCGCGACCATCGATGACGATGCGGCCACCGCTCGCGCGGTCGATGCCGCCCAGAAGATTCAGCAGCGTCGACTTGCCGCTGCCGGAGGCGCCGACGACGGCGACGAAATCGCCGCGACGGATTTCCAGATCGATATCGGCGAGCGCATGGAAAGGACCGGTGGGGCCGGGATAGGTCCGGGCGACCTTGTCGAACACGATCAGCGGCGCTGACGCGAATGCAGCATTCGTTGGCATGAGTTGGCCGAGTGGTGGAGTACGACGTCAGCGTAGGTCCGGCGAGTCGGACCGGCGCGCCGTTCGCAGGCGCCGTTCGACCATTCGACGAAACGCCGGCACGCACGGCGTCGGGTGGTGCGTCATAGCTGGCAATCTGCGGCCGTCCTTGCCACACGGAGCGCTCCCATGCGTCGTCGAACGTTCGTAACCCTCGCTGTTCTTCTGCCGTTCGCCGCACTCGCGCAGGAGCGCGCGGCGGACTCTCCGGCGAACGGATTCGATTTCCTGCTGG
>JAAFHE010000567.1 GCA_013298265.1 Lysobacterales bacterium
GGCCGCCAAGGTGAACGGAACGCGCGCGCTGTACGCCGCGCTGAGCAGGCAGCCGCTGGATTACTCGATCCTGTGTTCCTCACGCAGCGCACTGTTGGGTGGCATGGGCAGCGTGGATTATTCCGCGGCCAATGCTTATCTCGACGCCTTCGCCCAAAGCCGGAGCAAGCGCACCGGCGAGTTCGTGGTGTCGGTCAACTGGCCGGCATGGCAGGAGGTCGGGATGCTCGCAGCCAATGCGGCTGCGCACCGCGTCCGCCACGAAACGCCGGCCGGCGCGGAGGAGCGGGTAGGGCATCCGCTGGTTGATCGCTACATCGCCCAGGGTCACGACCAGCACGTGTTCCGCTCGCGGTTCGCGGTGAAATCGCACTGGGTGCTGGACGAACACCGGATTCTGGGCACCGCCGTGGTTCCTGGCGTCACGTATCTGGAAATGGCGCGGGCCGCATTCGCGAAGGCCGTGCAAGCCGGCCCGGTCGAGATCGGGGATGTTTATTTCCTGACCCCTCTTCGGGTGCAGGACGATGAGGCCAGAGAAGTCAGGCTGATCCTGGAACGAGCCGGGGAGGGTTACGACTTCTACGCCGAGAGCGCGCCCGCAGCCGATGCGGCCGGAACCGCAGAGTGGGTCAGGCACGTCATCGGCAAGATCACCGCCTGCCCAGCGGAGCCGGCGCGCCGGATCAACATCGCCGGGCTGATCGCCGAGTGCGACCGCGACGAACTTCGGCTGACCGAAGAGAACTTCTTTGACGAAAGCCTGGGTCCGCGCTGGCAATGCGCCAATCACATCCGCCGCGGCGATGACAGGCTACTGGCGGAGCTGCGTCTAGCGGACGAATACAGGGGCGACCTCGAGCACTTCCACCTGCATCCGGCCTTGCTCGACCGCGCCGCCGGCATCGGCCTGTTGTTCCTGGTCGAGCGCAGCGGCAACTATCTGCCGTTCGGCTACGGCAAGCTGCGGCTGTATGCGCCGTTGCAGCAAAGGGTCTACATCTATTCCAGGGGCGGCGCCGATCCAGCCACCGATGGCGAGACGACCGCCTTCGATGTCGACATCCTCGCCCAAGACGGCACCTTACTGGCGCAGATTCACAAGTTCGCCCACAAGGGTGAGCGACGAGCCAGCGCCGGTCGGGCGCGACAGCGCGGTCGCGGACGGGACGAGCCCGTTCGAGCAGGTGTTGAGTCTGGGCATTTCTCCTGCTGAAGGGGCGCAGGTGTTCGCGCGTATGTTGGCGAGCAAGGTGCCTGCGCAGGTCGTAGTGTCGCCAAGCAACCTTGCCGCCGTGATCGACTGGGCGCGGCAGGCGACGCCGGAGCGCTATGGGGCCGAAGCCAGCAGCCTGCCAGCGCCCGCGACGCATGCGCGCCCAGGGCTGGAAACTGCGTTCGTCGCGCCGGTCAGCGAGCTGGAGCTCCGGTTGGCGACGCTTTGGCAGGAGTGCCTCGGTATCGACCGGATCGGTCTGCACGACGATTTCTTTGAACTTGGCGGTAACTCCGTGCTTGCCATCCAGATCATGGTCAACGCCAGGAAGGCGGGCCTGAACTTCAATGTGCAGCAGCTGTTCCAGTACTCGACCCTCGCCGAACTCGCTGCCTTCATGGAAAGCGCGGACGCGGGCGGCGCAGAGGCGCAGAGCCGCGGCGCGCTGCCACTGCTGCCGGCGCAGCGCCGCTTTTTTGAAGCGGATGCGCAGGACCAGCAACCTGCTGCCTGGTCGATGCTGCTGGAAATCGACTCGGGAGTTGATCCGGCGTCGCTGCAGTCGCATCTGGCCCAACTGCTGGCCAGCCACGATGCCTTGCGGCTGCATTTCCCGACGGAGCTCGAGCCGCGAACGCCGGCCATCGCCGCGACACCGGCTGTGGGCGCGTTGGAAGCCGTCGATCTGCGTGAGACCGCGCCGGCGGATCGGGCGGCGGCCATCGCCGCGGCCGCCGAGCGCGCGCGGGCGGAGTTGCGCATCGGGCAAGCCCCGTTGGCGAAGTTCGTCCTGTTCCGCGCCGACGAGGGCGAAGCCTCGACGCTGCTGCTCGCCGCCCACCCGGCTGCCGCCGATCCGGGGTCGGCCCGGATCCTGATCGAAGCGTTGCGCATGGCTATCGACCCCGTGGCGCCTGGCGTCCGCGACGCGTCCGCGCAGGCGCCGCGCTACCGCATGGCGGCCAGTTCGGTACTCGAATTCGCGCGCTCGCCGGTCGCCCTTAAGGAGTTCGGTTACTGGGAGGCGATGCGTGGCCGCGAAATCGCCGCATGGCCCGCGGCGCGCGGCAACGGCGGCGTCGAATCTGCGCGGAGGGTGCAGCACTCGGTCAGTTTGGGCCGCGAGGAAACCCGAGTGTTGCTGGCCGAGGCCCCGCGCGCCTATCGCGCCCGCACCGAGGAGTTCGTGTTGGCCGCGCTGGTGAAGGTGTTGAGTGAACGGGCCGGCGACTGCCCGCTGTGGATCGACTGCCACGCGCGCCTGGATGCACTGGCCGGCGAGAGCCTGCGCGAGGTGGTCGGGCCGTTCGCCACCGTCGCGCCCGTCGCTTTCCAAAAACCGGCTGGCGACGATCCCGGCATGCTGCTGACCGCGATCAAGGAACAGTGGCGCGCCGCGCCGCGCGGCGGCGCGAGCTACGACCTGCTGTGCGCGCTCCGCGACGAAGCGGATCGGCCCGGCGGTGCGCAATCTCTGCCGGATCCGTCGATCGGCTTCGCCTATCTGGGCGAGTTCGACCATCCGCCGACCGCTGCTTCGGCGGTGCGCGTGCATCCCTCGGTGCCGCCGGCCGGCCTGGAGCGTCCGGAGCGGGCAGGGTATGCGATCAGCGTGCGCTCGTTCGTGTACTCGCAGTGTTTGCATCTGCACTGGAGCGTCGATCCGGCGCGAGTGGATCGTGACACCGCGCGGGTGCTGGCCAGCGCACACGGCAGCGAAGTTCAAGCGCTGGCGCGGCATTGCGCCGCGGCCGAGTCGGAAGTGGTCACGCCGTCGGATTTTCCGCTCGCGTATCTGGATTCGAAGAAGTTGCAGAAGATCCTCAAGTTGCTGGAGAAAGCGGAGCGTTGAGCGTTCGCCGCGCGTCGTCGAATGCGCGTTCTTCGTTCGGACGCTTTGCGACCGGTCCGTATTTTCGCCGAGAAACAGTTCGCCCTACGTGTAATCAACCACCACAGAGCGCGTTGGAATTTGCAGCTCAGGAGCGTCACTCGTGAAAGGTGTTGAAGACATCTATACGCTCTCTCCGATGCAGCAGGGAATGCTGTTCCATTCCCTCTACGCCCCGCATGCGGGCGCCTACATCGAACAAATCACCTGCAGTTTCGAGGGTGAACCCGACCTTGATGCGTTCGCGCAGGCCTGGCGGAGCGTGCTCACGCGGCATCCTATCCTGCGTACTGCATTCTTGTGGGAAGGCCTGGACGAGCCGCTACAGGTCGTGCGCTCGGACGTGGACGTGGTAGGCGACTACGAGGACTGGCAGGACTTG
>JAAFHE010000566.1 GCA_013298265.1 Lysobacterales bacterium
CGGCGGATCCGGTGGCAACCATCAACAGCAGTAGTGCGCGTGTCAGTTCCAAACGTTTCACGATCTGTCTCCTCGTAGTCCGATTCGCTGCCGGCGGTTTGCCGGCGGTCCCGTGGGCATACGGGGCGGCTAGGGGGCAGGGATCACGCGAGGAAAAAACAGTCGCAGGATTCATTGTGGACAGTGGGAAAGATCCCGTCGCTGCGCTGGTTCGTCGCGGTCCTGGCGTTGGCTGGGATCGAGCTGCGCATTCGCGCGCCGTCTGGGCGTCGAAGGGCCTGCTGCGTGCGTGGCGTATCCGCCGCGACGGTCATCCACGATGTGAAATCGGGCTGAAGGGTTTCAACGGCGTGAGAGGCGCCCGTGTGTGCGCGTGCTATCTGGAACGCGACTCGGGTTCTGGCCGTCTCCACAGCCAGATCGCAACGACGAGCATGACTGCGGCCACTATGGCTGCTATCCACCAGCGCGGGCTGAATACGAACAGGCCCACGGCGCTGCCGAGCATGGTGATGCTTGCGAAGTATTTGGCGCGTCGGCCGACGGCGCCATCGCGCTCCCAGTCCTGCAGCATCCGTCCGAAGCGTGGATGACTGTGCATCCAGTCATGCAGGCGCTGCGAACCACGTGCCGCGGCGAATGCCGCAAGCAGTATGAACGGAGTCGTCGGCAGTACGGGCAGGACGATGCCGATAACGCCCAGCACGAGCGATATCGCCGCGAGCCCCAGCCAGAGCGCTCGTCCGAGGCGTTTGCTGGCCAGCTTGGGCGAGGGTTCCGACAAGTACGACACCTGTAACACGGTACGCGGGCCGCGCCGGACTATAGCGTGAACCGGTCGCACTGGCTCAAGGTCCATGCGGACATCGGCGATGCAGCGCAGCGCGTCCAAATCGTGTCAGCAAATTCCGCGCCGTGATTTGGCCGGCTCGGCAATCCGAAGTGAGCACGCTCCCACTGCCGGCCGCGCGGTGGCGAAACGAGACCGCCCGTATGCTTCGGGAATGCGTCGGCATGTCGGCTGGCGGTGATGTCGCGCTGTGCCACCGCATCTGCGCCGCTATGCGTCAAAGCCCCGCGCAACCCCTGTGCTATAGTCCTGTCCCGTCAATTTTCCCTTGTGCAGCAATCGCTTCCGGGCGGTTGCCTACTACTTACGGTCGCCATGTCCAACGCCGACGAACTGAAGAAAGCCGCCCTCGAATATCACCGTCTCGCGCCCGCCGGAAAGATCAAGGTGGTCGCGACCAAGCCCATGTTGACGCAGCGCGATCTCGCGCTCGCGTATTCGCCGGGTGTCGCGGCGGCCTGCGAGGCCATCGTCGAGGATCCGCGCGAAGTTTCCACCGTCACGGCACGCGGCAATCTGGTCGCGGTGATCACCAACGGTACGGCGGTGCTGGGTCTCGGCCCGATCGGACCGCTCGCGGCCAAGCCGGTCATGGAAGGCAAGGGCGTGCTGTTCCAGAAGTTCGCCGGCATCGACGTGTTCGACATCGAGATCAACGAGCTCGACCCGGACAAGCTCGTCGACATCATCGCGAGCCTGGAGCCGACCTTTGGCGGCATCAATCTCGAGGACATCAAGGCGCCGGAGTGCTTCACCGTCGAGCGCAAGCTGCGCGAGCGCGTGAAGATCCCGGTGTTCCACGATGACCAGCACGGTACGGCCATCATCGTCGGCGCGGCCGTGATCAATGCGCTCAAGGTCGTCGGCAAGGACATCGGCAAGGTCAAGCTCGCCGCCTCGGGCGCCGGCGCGGCCGGCATCGCCTGCCTCGACATGCTGGTGCAGCTCGGCCTCCAGCCGGACAACATCACCGTCGCCGACCGTTTCGGCGTGGTCTATACCGGCCGCGTCGAGGACATGGACGACGACAAGTCGCGCTATGCGCGTGATACGACAGCGCGCACGCTCGGCGAGATCGTGGCCGGTGCGGATATCTTCCTCGGCCTTTCCGCCGGTGGCGTGCTCAAGCCCGAGATGGTCGCGACAATGGCGGACAGGCCCGTCATCCTCGCGCTCGCGAATCCGAACCCGGAGATCCTGCCGGAGCACGCAAAGGCCGTGCGGCCGGACGCGATCATCGCGACGGGGCGCTCGGACTACCCGAACCAGGTCAACAACGTCCTGTGCTTCCCGTACATCTTCCGCGGCGCGCTCGATGTCGGCGCGACGACGATCAACGAGGCGATGAAGGTCGCCTGCGTGCATTCGATCGCCGCGCTCGCCCGGCGCGAAGTCAGCGACGTTGCGGCGCGCGCCTACGGCGGCAAGCCGCTGTCGTTCGGCCCTGAATACCTGATCCCGCAGCCGTTCGATCCGCGCCTGCTGGTGGAGCTCGCGCCCGCGGTGGCGAACGCGGCGACGATTTCCGGCGTGGCGACGCGGCCCATTGCCGACCTCAACGCCTACCGCGAGAAACTGACCAGCTTCGTGTTCCGCACCGGCCTGATCATGAAGCCCGTGTTCGATCGCGCGAAGTCCGATCCCAAGCGCGTGGTCTACGCCGAAGGCGAAGAAGAGACCGTGCTGCGCGCGGTGCAGGTCGTCATCGACGAAGGTTTCGCGCGGCCGATCCTGATCGGCCGTCCCGATGTGATCGAGAAGCGTATCCAGCGCATCGGCCTGCGCCTGCAGCCCGGCGTGGATTTCGATATGTGCAACATCAACGACGATCCGCGCTTCAATGACTACTGGCAGCACTATCACCGCATCATGGAACGCCGCGGCGTGTCGCCGGCCCTGGCCAAGGCGGTGGTGCGCTCGCGCTCGACCGTGATTGCCTCGCTGATGGTCGAGCGCGGCGAAGCCGACGCGCTGATCTGCGGCGTGGTCGGCCGCTACGGCAAGAAACTCAACTACATCCGCGACATCATCGGCCTGGATGCCGGTGTGCAGCAGCCCTCAGCGATGTCGGCGGTGTTCAACGACAAAGGCGTGTTCTTCTTCCTCGACACACATGTGCAGCATGAGCCCTGCGCTGAGGAAATCGCCGAGGCCACGATGCAGGCGGCCATCCGCCTGAAGCTGTTCGGCATCCATCCGAAGATCGCGCTGCTGTCGCACAGCAACTTCGGCAGTTCCGATTCGCCCTCGGCCTGCAAGATGCGCAAGGTGCTCAAGATCATCCACGAGCGCGCGCCGCGCCTGGAGGTGGAAGGCGAGATGCAGGCTGATGCCGCTCTCGTGCCGGAAGTCCGCGAGCGCCTGTTCCCGAACTCGAAGCTCAGCGGCAGTGCGAATGTGTTCGTGTTCCCCAACCTCGATTCGGCCAACATCAGCTTCAACATGCTGCGTGCGATGACCGACGGCGTGGTGCTCGGCCCCATCCTCATGGGCGTGGCCAAGCCGGCGCATGTGCTGACCCCGTCGGCGACGGTGCGCCGCGTGGTCAACATGACCGCGATCGCGACGGTGGAAGCGCAGATTCGCGGGCAGTCCAGATTCAACGCGGCGATTGTGGGATAGGGCCGTTCAGCGGCTGC
>JAAFHE010000575.1 GCA_013298265.1 Lysobacterales bacterium
GTGTCGGCGATCGCCGCGGACTCGGCACCGCCGAGAATGCGTAGCTGCAGCTGCGGGAATTCCGCGCGCAGCGCGGGCCAGGCCTGGTCGACAAAGGCGAGGATGCCGTGCAGGTTCTGCGCGTAGCGGAATGGGCCCATGAACAGCAGCAGGCCGTCGGGCGAGGGTACATGGCCGGCGCGCCGGTCGATCGCGCCGTTGCCGATCAAGGTCGCGGGCAGCGGCGCCAGAAGTGCTGCGTCTTCCGCCGAGCACGCGACGACGCTGTCGTAGGCCGCGATGGCAGCGCGCTGGCGCGCGTCGCTGGCACGATCATCGTTGGCTCGATCGGCGCTGTCGAGATAGACATCGTGCAGGCACAGCAGCCAGCGTGGCGCGCCGGGCACGGCGGCGCGGTGCCGCGCCAGCTCGGCGAGTTCCATGAATTCCACTTGCACGATGTCGGGTTGGAAACGGGCAACGGCGACATCGAGCGCGGTACGCAGTCCCGGCCAGGCGTGGCGCATGAGCCGTGCCGGTAGATCGAGCGCCGCTTCGCCAGCGATGTCACCGCGGCCTTCGAGCAGGCGCGCGCCGCGGAAATGCATGAGCCAGGGTTCGCTGGCCGGGCCGTAGAGAGAGGCTTCGTCGCCGAGCAGGAAAAAATCCACCTCGTCCGACAGCCGCGCAACGAGCTCGGCAATGCGTCGTGCGCCGCCGTGCGCCGGCGGGAACAGCGCGAACGGCGAGACCAGCAGCACGCGCGGCCGGCGTCGGTCGTCGTCGCGCCGCGGCCAATACCAGTGATCCTGTGTGACGCGCTCGAAGCGCAGGCCGTGATGGCGCGCGCGTTCGGTCGCGAGCCGGCTGCGGAACGCGCGAATGGCCAGGCCGATGCCGCGCAGTTCGCGCCGCGATACCGCGTCGATGTTCGACAGGCGCTGCAGGCTGCGCAGCGGATGGCGCCGCGTCCAGCGATGGCGCAGATCGAACAGCAGTTCGTTGCGGCGGATCACGCGTGCCACTTCGTCGGCGTCGAAGTAGCGTCGTACCGTGCCGCGATGATGGTGGTGCGCGTGCGACACCGGGCAGAACACGAGTTCCCAGCCCTCGCTCCAGGCGCGTATGCCCCAGTCGGCGTCTTCCCAGTAGAACGGACGGTAGTCGCGCGAATCGGCGACATAGCGCCGCAGTTCGGCAGTGCGGCACAGCGAGCTGCCGCCGCCGGGATACAGGTTGCCGCGCGCGACGCGCATGTTGCCGGGATCGCGTTCGTAGACTTCGGCGTGCTCGGGATTGGCGTGGAAGTCGGACCAGCCGGTCTCCTCGCGGCGCCGCTGCGCGTCGGTGAAGAAGATCTGCGAGGTGATCGCGAAGACGTGGTCGTGGCGATAGGGCAGCAGTTGCGCGAGCGCATCGGGTGCGAGGCGCATGTCGCTGTTGAGCAGATAGCTCCAGCCGTGGCGCGCGGCGGCGAGTCCCACTTCGATCGCGCCGTTGTAGCCCAGCGCTTCGGCGTGGAACTGCCATTCGTAGCCGGGCCAGCGCTGTTGCAGGCTCGCGTAGTCCGCCCGCGCCGCGCCGTTGACCACGACGATGACCTGCTGCGGCTCGGCGACGGCGTCGAGTGCCTGTTCCAGCGCGGCCAGGGTTTCGACCAGCAGGTCCGGCGTGCCGCGTTCGGGCACGATCACGCTGAGGCCGGACAGGCGCGCGCCGCGTGCGTTGCGCACCGGCCCCGGGCGCCACCGCGCGAGCAGATCGGCACCGAACAGCGCCGTCGCAAGCGGCAGATGCGGCAGCAGGCGCAGCACCGCGCCGGGAAGATGCTTCAGCCGGTTCAAACCAGCCACTCCGCTGCGGGCAGGGCGAGACCGCGGCGCGCGCGTGCGGTCCAGCGCAGCGCCTGCTCGGCGAACATTGCGCACCAGACGTTGGGCTGCGGGGCGTCCACGTCGAGGCGGAACGGCAGGCGTCCGGCAGCGTCGACACGGCTGGCCAGCGTGGCGGCGAGGCGTTCGGGCGCGGCGCCCTCGGCGCTGCCGGTCAGCAGCAGCACGCGCAGGGTCTGAGCGAGGATGTCGCTGCGCGGTACCGGCGAGTCCTCCGCTTCGGGCAGGTTGCCGCCCGCGTCGGCCAGGGCCAGGCAGCGCTGCGCGAGCGTGGCGACAGCGGCGTTGCAGTCAGGCTCGGCAACGAGCATGCCTTCGGCGAAATACAGCGTCGGATGCAGCATCTCGAGCGCGAGGGTCGCAACGTCGCCGCGATACGACTGTGCGAGCGCGCGGCAGGCCCGCGCGAGCGCGACGGGCAGCGGACGATGTCGCGCGGCGAGTTCGACGCGTGAGCTGGCCTTGACCTCGAACGGACCGCCGAGCGTCGACCAGCGCGGCGGCAAGGTCACGCCGCTGTCGGTACGGGCCGCACGGATGCGGCCGTCCGCATCGACGAACGCAGCGAGTTCGGCGATGAGCCGCTCGACCGCGCTGCGCGGCAACGCGACGAGTCCGGCCTCGTGCGCGGCGCACAGGCCGCGCAGCAGCATGGCCAGATCGAAGAAGAACACGGCGCGGTTGCGCCAGTCGTCGGCGTCGTCGGCGCCGACATAGGCGCGCGTCGCGGGCACGGCACCGTCGGCGAGCACGCGTTCGGCCCAGTCGGCCGCGGCCTGCGCGGCCGGGCGCAGGAGGTCCGCATCGGCGTCGCTGGCGACGTCGGCCAGCCAGTGCAGGTAGTAACCGGTGATTTCGGGATAGACGTAACGCGCCTTGCCGTCGGCGTCGAATGCGCCGTAGATGCCGCCTGCCTGCGTGCCCTGGGCGCATTGCACGTCGCCGGCAAGCAACCAGTGGCGCAGCCGCGCCGCGGTGGTTTCGCACAGGTCAGTCAGGGCTTCGCCGCTCATGCCACGTCCTTGTCCGCGAGGGCGCACATGGTAGCGTGAGTTTGTGGACGCGCTGCGCGCGGCAGCATCGCCGCGCGCGAAAAATCCGGGCGCGGAAGCTCAGGCGAGAAACTGCGCGATGGTCTGCGCGATGCGCTCGCCGCTGCGGCCATCGCCGTACGGTGCGTCGCGCGTGAACGCCAGCGCCGGCGCCGATTGCGTCGACAGCAGGCGGTCGGCTTCGGCCACGATGCGGTCGGTGCGCAGCGGCACCAGCGTCGCCGCACCGAGCGCGACGCTCTCGGGCCGTTCGGTGTTTTCGCGTACGACCAGCACGGGCGTGCCGAGATAGGGGGCTTCCTCCTGGATGCCGCCGGAATCGGTGATCGCCAGGCGCGCGTGGGCGAGCAAGGCGATGAACGGACGGTAGTCCAGCGGCTCGACGAGGCTGATGCGCGCATGCCCCGACAGATGTCGGCGGATGCGATGGCCGACGGCCGGATTCGGATGCACCGGGCAGACCACGCCGACGTCGGTATGCCGCGCCAGCAGTTCCAGCACGGCGGCGCAGACC
>JAAFHE010000568.1 GCA_013298265.1 Lysobacterales bacterium
GATATCGTCGTCGACTTCTTGATGCCGAGGGATGCCGATATCGCGAAGAACGTTCCGCCACTGATTGAGAATTTCGCGGTGCAGAAGGCATACGGTGCGGACCTGGCGACCCATTTCTACGAGATGGTGGCAGTGTCGGGTTCCATGCCATTGGGTGGCACGAATCGCGTCGAAATCGCAGTCTGCTCGATTCCCGCATTGTTGGCGATGAAGGGGTACGCCATTGAACACCGGCACAAACAGAAGGACGCCTACGATATCTATTACTGTGTCCGAAACTACCCCGGTGGCATCGAAGCGTTGGCCGAACAATGTCGGTCGGTGCTGGAACACAGGAGCGGTGATGCCGGATACCGCTTTATCGCGGGAAAGTTTGAAACTCTCGAAAGCTATGGTCCCATCAGCGTTCGCCGGTTCGTGCAGGAGACCGAAGTGCTAGGTGACCGCACGCCGGATCAATGGCAGCAAGACGCGTTCGGCCAAGTAGACGCATGGCTGCGTGCTCTGGGCCTGAGAGATTGATGTTCGAGCGGACAGCATGAATAGGGGAATACGATGAAGATCAGACGCTAAAGATCCTGAACTTCAGCGGAGATAGACCGCTCGAGTGGGAGTTACATGATGGGAAGATCTTCTGTTCGATCGGCAAGGGCGATACCACGAAGACCGCAGTCCTGGGATCCATCTACTGTGCGTTCAGCCAGCAATGAAGCCATGATTTCGCCGCTGCTTCACTGACAACCGCGAGCTGTTGCGGGCACTGCGGCGGCCAGCGACGCCGGTCCCGTGCTGGCGAAGCCGGGTGAGCGCAAGCTACGTGCTCACGCCGCGACCTGGTCCAGCCCATAGCTATGCAGCAGCGCCGCCGCGTCGGGCTCGCGCCCGCGGAACGCGACGAAGCTCTCCAGTGCCGGGCGCGAACCGCCGACCGCGAGCACTTCGCGCCGGAATGCCTCGCCGGTGTCGCGGTTGAACACGCCCTCGGCCTCGAAGCGCGAGAACGCATCGGCCGACAGCACCTCGGCCCAGAGATAGCTGTAGTAGCCGGCCGCATAGCCGCCGGCAAAGATGTGGGTGAAGCTGTGGGCGAAGCGTTGCCAGGATGGGGGCAGGACGACCGCGACCTCGCTGCGCACCTGCTGCAGCACCTCGTTCGTGCGCGCGCCGCGGGCCGGATCGAACTGCAGGTGCAGGCGGAAATCGAACAGGCCGAATTCCAGTTGCCGCACGAGGAACATGCCGGCCTGGAAATGGCGTGCGGCGAGCATGCGCTCGAACAGTTCCTGCGGCAGCGCCTCGCCGGTCTCGTAGTGGCGCGCGAACAGGTCCAGGGTCTCGCGCTGCCAGCCGAAGTTCTCGAGGAACTGGCTCGGCAGTTCGACCGCGTCCCATTCCACGCCGCTGATGCCCGAAATGCCGGGATAGTCGATTTCGGTCAGCAGGTGGTGCAGGCCGTGGCCGAACTCGTGGAACAGGGTCAGTACGTCGTCATGGGTCAGCAGCGACGGCGTGGTCGCGGTCGGCGGCGGGAAGTTGCAGGTCAGGTAGGCGATCGGCCGGTGCAGTCCGCTGTCGTCGCGGAAGCGCGAACGGCATACGTCCATCCACGCGCCGCCGCGCTTGCCGCTGCGCGCGTAGAGATCGACGTAGGCACCGGCGATGCGCTGGTCCTGCGCATCGAATACGTCGTAGTAGGCGACGTCGTCGTGCCATACCTCCACACCGTCGCGGCGTTCGAGGCGGATGCCGAACACACGCGCGCAGATCGCGAACAGCCCGTCCATGACGGCGGGCAGCGGGAAGTAGGGCTTGAGTTCCTCTTCGTTGAGGTTGAAGCGGCGTTCGCGCAGTTTCTCCGAGGCGTAGCCGATGTCCCAGGACTGCAGATCGGCCAGTCCCAGCTCCGCCGCGGCGAACGCGCGCAGTTCGGCGACTTCACGTTCGGCGACCGGCCTGGCGCGGCGCGCGAGATCGTCGAGGAAATCCAGCACCTTGCGCGGCGAGGTCGCCATCTTGGTTGCGAGCGATTCCTCCGCCGCGTCGGCGAAGCCGAGCAGCTGTGCGGCTTCGTGGCGCAGGGCGAGGATCTGTTCGATGCGCGCGCTATTGTCGTACTGCCCCGCGTTCGGACCCTGGTCGGAAGCACGCGTCGAGTGCGCCGTATAGACGCGCTCGCGCAGCGCACGGTCGTCGGCATAGGTCAGCACGGCTTGCACGCTGGGCTGCTTGAGCGTGACGAGCCAGCCGTCGCGCTCGTCTTCCTTGGCATACGCCGCCAGCACCGCGCGGCCGGACTCGGGAATGCCGGCGAGCGCGGCCTCATCGGCAATGTGCTCGCTCCAGGCTTCGGTCGCATCGAGTACCGCTTCCTCGAATTCGGTCGCCAGGCGCGAAAGCTCGTTGGCAATGACCTTGAAGCGCGAGCGCGCGGGTTCCTCGAGGGCGACGCCGGACAGGCGGAAATCGCGCAGCGCGTGTTCGGTCAGCGTGCGTGCCGGACGTGCCAGGGCAGCGAAATCGCTGCGCTGCGCGACCGCATCGACGGCGGCATAGAGCGCGCGATTCTGGCCCAGCTCGGTCGAATGTTCGGTGATCGCTTCCAGCGCGGTGGAATACGCCTTGCGCAGTTCGTCCGAATCCTTGACCGAGTGCAGGTGCGACACGGGCGACCACGCGCGGCCCAGCCGCTCGTCCCAGGCCTCCTGCGGCAGCAGCGTGTTGGCAAAATCGCGTGTCCCGGTCGAGGCGGTCAGTTGCTCGACGGCGGCGCGGTAGTCGGCGAGCAGGTGTTCCACCGCAGGCACGACATGTTCGGGCCGGATTTCGGAAAAGGCCGGCAGTTCGCTGTCGCGCAGCAGGGGATTGGTCGCGTCCATGGTCGTCGTCCGGCATCAGGCAATGCGCGAAGGTGTAGCGCCGCCGGGGGAAAATCAAGCGCGGCGCACGGTTACCGTGCGGCCGCAGGCGGGCTCGGCGTAGCATGCGCGCATGAGTGCCGCCGATATTCCGCTGACCCTGCCGGTGCGCGAACTGCTGCGCCAGTCGACCCTGTTCCGGCATCTGGACGACGACGAGCTCGCCGCGCTGGAACAGTTGCTGGAATGGTTCGTGCTGCCCGGCGGCGCAACCCTGTTCGAATTCGGCGATACCTCCGACGCGCTGTATCTGCTGCGTTCGGGCAGCCTCGGCGCGTTCCGCCGGCACGACGACAGCGAGATCGAGGAGCGCATCGGCCTGATCGCGGCGGGTGAAAGCGTCGGCGAGCTGGGGCTTATCGTCGACCAGCCGCGTTCGGCCACGGTACGTGCGTTGCGTGACTCGGAATTGCTGCGCCTGTCGCGCGCGGCGTTCAACGATCTGGTGCGGCGCCAGCCGACGGCCATGCTCGAGGCCGCGCGGGTCGCTGTTGAACGCCTGCTGATGCGGCGCACCGGCGATCTGGTTTCCTCGCCGCGCACCCTGGCGGTGCTGCCGCACGATG
>JAAFHE010000057.1 GCA_013298265.1 Lysobacterales bacterium
ACGGCCTCGCTACGAACGGGCGTGAGTCAGGCGGGCTGGCGTGGCGCAGAACCAAAAACCCCGGCCAAGGCCGGGGTTTTTGTTTGCCGACGCAACGCCGTTGACGATCAGTCGACGCTGACCCGCGCTCCCGTCTGCGGCAGCACCTGCTGCGCGAGCTTGGTATCCGCACGGATCAGGCCGACCTCGTCGGCAAGGATGTGCGCGGCTTCTTCCAGGGCGATGTCCTTGCGCTGCTTGGCCTGCTTTTCGCGTTCGACCTGGCTCTTGATGCTGCGCTCGTCGGCCTGCAGACCATCGTCGGTGGACTGCGCGACGGTCGCGTCGGCATCCTCGGCGGTGCTGCCTTCGCTGATCGCGGTCGTCGTCGCGCTCGCGATGGAGACATCGGACTTTTCGGATTTCTCGAAAGCCGCGCGTTCGGCGTCGCGCGCTTTCTTTCGCGCTTCCTGGTCGTCGCGTTCCTTGCGCCGCTCGGCCTCGTTGAGGGATACCGTCTTCTCCGCACGCAGACGCTTCACTTCGGCCTGATCCTCGGCGTAGTACTGCCACTCCTTCGACTTGGCGATGCGCGCCTCGTGACGCGTCGCGAGCATCGGCAGGATGGGCTTGAGGTCGGCCACGGCTTCGTACGAGGCCGGCGTGATCGAGCTCCACGGCAGCGCGTTCGGGTAGCTGGACTCGCCGAATTCCTTGGCCTCGCCGCCGTCGGGGAATGCGATGTCAGGCACGACGCCACGCAGCTGGGTCGTGCCGCCGTTGATGCGGAAAAACTGCGCGCTGGTCATCTTGAGTTCGCCGTACTTCGGCTTCTCGTTTTGCGCGGCGTTGTCGAGATCGACGAGCATCTGCACCGTGCCCTTGCCGAAGGTGGGCTCGCCGATGATCAGGCCGCGGCCGTAGTCCTGGATCGCCGCGGCGAAGATTTCCGAGGCCGAGGCCGAACCGCGGTTGACCATGACCGCGAGCGGACCATCCCAGGTCATGCCGGACTGATGGTCTTCCTCGGCTTCGACACGGCCCTGCGCGCTGCGCACCTGGACCACCGGCCCCTGGTCGATGAACAGGCCGGTGAGTTCGGTCGCCTCGCTCAGGGAGCCGCCGCCGTTGTTGCGCAGGTCGATCACGACGCCGTCGACTTTTTCCTGCTTGAGTTCGGCCAGCAGCTTGGCGGTATCGCGCGTCGCGCTCTTGTAGTCCTTGTCGCCGCGGCGGCGCGCGTCGAAATCCAGATAGAACGTCGGCAGCTGGATCACGCCGAGGCGGCGCGTGCTCTCGCCATCCTTCACCTCGATGATCTGCTTCTTGGCCGCCTGTTCCTCGATGCTGACTTTCTTGCGCACCAGCGCAAGGATCTGATGCTTCGCGTCGGGGCCGCCGTCGGCCGGCAGCACTTCCAGGCGCACGACCGTGTCCTTCTGGCCGCGGATCTGCTCGACGACATCGTCGAGGCGCCAGCCGATCACGTCGTTGATGGTGCCGTTCTCACCCTGGCCGACGCCGAGGATGCGATCGCCAACCTTGAGCTTGCCCGACAGCGATGCCGGGCCGCCCGGCACGATCTCGCGGATCGCGGTGTATTCGTCTTCGCGCTGGAGCACCGCGCCGATGCCTTCGAGCGACAGCTTCATGGAGATGTCGAAGTTCTCGCTGGCGCGCGGCCCCAGATAATTGGTATGCGGCTCAATCGAGGTCGCGTACGCGTTCATGAAGGTCTGGAACACGTCTTCGCTGTTGATCTGCGAGACGCGATCACCGAAGCCGGCGTAGCGCTTGTCGAGGGTCTTGCGGATCTCGTCGTCCTTCTTGCTCGCGAGCTTGAGCCGCAGCACGTCGTTCTTCACGCGCTTGCGCCACAGGTCGTCGAGCTCGGCCGTCGTCGAGGCCCAGGCGGCGTGCTCGCGATCGAAGGCGTAGCTTTCTTCGGCGCCGAGATCAAAGGGTTTTTCCAGCTGCTTGCGCGAAAACGCCGTGCGTTCGGCCACGCGCTGCAGGTAAAGATTGAAGACCGCGAACGGCATCGTGAGGTCTTTGTTGAAGATCGCGTCGTCGAGCTGTTCACGCGCGCCGCTGAAGCGGTCCACGTCGGATTTCAGGAAGAACAGTTTTTCGCCGTCGAGCGATTCAAAGTAGGCGTCGAACATCTTGGCCGACATCGCGTCATCGAGCGGCACAGCCTTGTAGTGGAAACGGGTCAGGAAGCGCGAGGCCCAGATGGCCGCCTCGGCCTGGTCCTCGACGGGCTTGAGCAGCGGACCGGACTGCCCGGTCGGCTTGGCCGCGACGATGCCGGAGGCGATGAGGGCGAGGACGATCAGGGTCTTGCGCATGTAGTTCTCCGAACCAGAAACCGCTGCTGCTACCTGGAAAATTTGCGGACCGTGCGTTTTTCGCCGGCCATCGCAGGACGAGCACTGGCGACGATTCTATACGTCGATCCGCGCATTCCACCGCGACATGCGGTGCTTCTGAGCGAATTTCCAGCGCTTTTCCGGCAGTCTGTCATGGCTGCCGGTAAAGTTTCGAAAAAACCCGCAATCCGGCCAGATTCGTCACACGACTCGTTGTTATCGAACGATGGCGCGCGTGTGCGGCCGAGGCCGCCTCTTTGCGCGACGCCTGCATCCGTCGCAAGGATCACGACGGCGCAAGCGGTTGGTATCGGCCCATCAAGCACGGCGAAAGTTCCGCGTGACCAATGGCCTATGTGGCGCCCCAGGGTCAGGCCCGCGCCGCGATCATCGGCGCGCGGGCGGCAGCGAGCGGCCAGGGCGCTACGAGCCGAGCCGCGGCAAAGCCAATGCGGCCCGGGTTTTTCCTGCGGGTGCCGCGGATCAGATGCCGGCCGCGTGCGCCATCTCGTCGGCGTGATAGGACGAGCGCACCATCGGCCCGGACGCGACGTGCTGGAAACCCATCGCGTAGCCGAGCGTCTCGAGCGCCTTGAACTCGTCGGGCGTCCAGTAGCGGATGACGGGATGGTGGTGGGGCGTCGGCTGCAGGTACTGGCCGATCGTGATCATGTCGACATCGTGCGCGCGCAGGTCGCGCATCGCCGCTTCGACCTGTTCGAAGTTCTCGCCGAGACCGAGCATGATGCCGGATTTGGTCGGCACGTCCGGATGCTGGGCCTTGAAGCGCTTGAGCAGGTCCAGCGACCAGTCGTAGTCGGCGCCGGGCCTCACCTCGCGGTAGATCTCGCGCACGGTTTCGAGGTTGTGGTTGAACACGTCCGGCGGCGCGGTCGCGAGGATCTCGAGCGCGCGTTCCATGCGGCCCTTGCCGCGGAAATCCGGGGTCAGGATCTCGATCTGGATCGCCGGGCTCTGCTCGCGCACGAGGCGTATGCAGTCGGCAAAGTGCTGGGCGCCGCCGTCGCGCAGGTCGTCGCGATCGACCGAGGTGATGACGACATAGCGCAAGGCCATGTCGCGGATGGTGTCGGCGAGGTGGCGCGGCTCGTGCGGGTCGGGCGGCTTGGGCCGGCCATGCGCGACGTCACAGAACGAGCAGCGCCGCGTGCAGACCTCGCCGAGGATCATGAACGTGGCCGTGCCCTTGCCGAAGCACTCGTGGATGTTCGGACAGGACGCTTCTTCGCAGACTGTAACGAGGCGGTTCTCGCGCAGCTTGGCCTTGAGCTTGGCGACGGCATTGCCCGGCGGGATGCGTACGCGGATCCAGTCCGGCTTGCGCAGCCTGGGCGCCTGGTCGAACACCGCGCGGTTGCGCGCGATCTTGTCTTCGCCGAGTTGCTTTTCGCCGACGACGACGATGGGGATTGCCTTGGAGATCGAGGAGTCCATGCGATTCACGCGAGGGCGGCGACGCGAACGGACGCCGCGGGGATGACGGGATCGGCTGTCCGGGGCTGCAGGCCCAGCTGTCGCGCAAGCTCGTCGACGAGGCTGGATTGCAGGACCGCCAGGCTGGCCGGGCCGCCCAAGTCTAGCACCTGGGTTACGGCCAAACCCTTATAACCACAGGGATTGATGCGGTGGAACGGCTCCAGGTCCATGGCCGCGTTAAGGGCCAGGCCGTGGAAGGAACAGCCGCGCCGCACGCGCAGGCCCAGTGCCGCGACCTTGGCTTCGTTGACGTAGACGCCCGGCGCGCCTTCGCGCCGCTCTGCGCCGATATTCCAGTGGGCCAGCGTGTCGATGATGGCCTGCTCGATGCGCTGCACGAGTTCGCGCACACCCAGGCCGCGCCGGCGCAGGTCGACCAGCACGTAGGCCATGATCTGACCGGGACCGTGATACGTGACCTGGCCGCCCCGATCGACCGGGATCACCGGGATGTCGCCGGGTGCTAGCACGTGCTCGGCCTTGCCGGCCTGGCCCTGGGTGAATACCGGTTCGTGCTGCAGCAGCCAGAACTCGTCGATGGTCTCGGCGGTGCGTGCGTCGGTGAACGCCTGCATCGCGCGCCAGACCGGCTCGTACGGCCACAGGCCTGGCAGTTCGCGCACAAGCACCGGCGGCATTTCGCTCATCACAGGGTCCAGCGGATGTCCGGATCGGCGCGCAGCACCTCGTGCGCGGCGTCATAACGCGCGCGGTCCGGACAGGTGAAGCTGACCGTGACCGACAGATAGTTGCCTTCGCGCGACGGCCGCGTCCGCAGGCTGCCGTCGAGCGCGTGCAGGCCGATGCCGGCCAGCAGCGCGGGCACGCGCGCGGCAAGATCGACCGCGGAATTGCCCAGCGCGGTGATCTCGAAGACACCGGGGAACTGGAAGCCCTGTTGCGGCGATTCGGGCTGGATGTCATCCAGGTTGCGCATTACTTGGTGTCCGGTTGCTTGCTCGGCTGCACCGCTTCGTCGCTCTTGAACCACAGCATCACGCTGTCGCCGACGCGGCGCATGAAGCCGGCCTCAGGGTACTCCTGCAGCGCGACGATCGGCTGTTCAATCAGCGGCTTGCCGTCGAGCAGGATGCGCAGCGTGCCGAGGTTCTGGCCCTTCGTGAACGGCGCGACGAAACGGCCCGGCACGTCCATCGACGCCTTCAGGTCGGCGTAACGGCCGCGCGGCAAGGTCACGAGCACGTCCTGCGTCACGCCGAGCTGGATGGTGTCGGCCAGGCCCTTCCACAAGGTGGGTTCGGCGACGGGCTTGTCGGCGCTGTAGAGCTTGTGGGTTTCATAGAAACGGAAGCCGTAGTTGAGCAGCTCCTGGGTCATGTCGGCGCGGACTTTCTCGCCCTTGGTGCCCATGACCACGGTGATCAGGCGCTCGTCGTCGCGCTTGGCGGATGCGGTCAGGCAGTAGCCGGCCGCGGAGTGATGGCCGGTCTTGATGCCGTCGACGGAGGCGTCGCGCCAGAGCAGCGCGTTGCGGTTGTGCTGCTTGATGCCATTCCACTCGAACTCCTTGATCGCGTAGATCTTGTAGTCCTCGGGAAAGTCGCGGATCAGCGCGCGCGACAGGGTCGCGATGTCGTGCGCCGTGGTGTAGTGCTCCGGCGCGGAAAGGCCGCTGGCATTGACGAAATGCGTGTCCTTGAGGCCCAGGCGCTTGGCGTACTCGTTCATGAGGTCGGCGAACACGGCTTCCGAACCGGCCAGGTGCTCGGCCAGTGCGATGGCCGAGTCGTTGCCGGACTGCACGATCATGCCCATCAGCAGGTCGTGCAGCTTCACCTTGGAATTCAGCGCCAGGAAACTGGTCGAGCCATCCGTGCCGGCCCCGCCGCCGCGCCAGGCGTTTTCGCTGATGAAGACGTCGTCGTCGGGCTTGACCTTGCCGGCGGCAAGCTCGGCCGAGACCACATAGGAAGTCATGATCTTGGTGATGGACGCGGGCTCGACGCGCTCGTCCGGATTGCTAGCTGCGAGGATCTGGCCGGTGGCGTAGTCCATCAGCACCCAGGCTTTCGCATCCAGCGTCGGCGGCGGCGGCATCGGTGCCGTGAGCGGCGTCGGCGCGGCGGGTTTCGGCGTGGCCGGCGCCGGCGTCTGCGCGGCGGCAAGGCCGCAGAAGGCGGTCAGAACAACGGTGGCAAGCAGGTTCAAGCGATACGACATGAGTCTTCCGTACATTGGGGCCGGCGCGGCAGCGCTGGCATTTTCAAGAGTTCGAGAGCGTTGAGCCCTCCATTTTTAAAGGAAAGCCGGTGCTTCTAGTTTTAAAGGAAAGCCGGTGCTTCTAGCCCTCCCCTTCAAGGGGAGGGTTGGGTGGGGATGGTGTTCGGCTGACCTGTCGATAGCGCCTTGAGCATGGATTTCCGAATGCACGGGCAGGTGTTTAGTCGGACACGAACAACGTCCACATCAACATCCACCCCATCCCCACCCAACCCTCCGGCCCGTCGGGCGTTCAGGACGATGAGAACCTTCGGTTCTGAGCCATCGTCCTTCACCCCCTTGAAAGGGGAGGGCTTCATAGGGCTCATTCTTGAAGAGCTCGTATTCAGTTCGGGCAGGCTGGGCATTCTGCGGCTTCTCAATCAATCGCAACACGCGCTTCGCCAAGTCCCAGGCGGCTCAACTCCTGGCTCAGCCGATCAGCCTCTTCCACGTCGCGCAGCGGACCCAGGCGCACGCGGCGCACGCTGCGGCCGTTGACCGAGGCCTCGATCACGCGCACGTCGCCGAGCCTGGCCGCACTCACACGCTGCGCGGCGCGATCGGCATTGGCCTGTTCGCCGAAGGCGCCGATCTGCAGATAGATGCGCGGCTGCGCGGTCGCGTTGGCATCGGCGACGGCCGTAGCCGGGGCTGGCGTCGACGCGCGCGCATCGACCGGCGTGGTCTTCGGCAAGGGTCGCGGCGGCGTCCTGGCGACGGTCGCGGCGGGGCGCGCGGCGGGCTCGACCTCGCCCGGGGTCAGCGCACGCACTTCGACCAGGCCCGTGCCCTTGGGCCACACACCGATCTTGACCGCCGCCGCATAGGACAGGTCGATCAGGCGGTTGTCGTGGAACGGGCCGCGATCGTTGACGCGCACGACCACGCTCTTGCCATTCTCGAGATTCGTCACGCGCGCCCAGCTCGGCAGCGGCAGTGATTTGTGCGCGGCGGTGAATTTGTACATGTCGTAGGGCTCGAAGCTCGACGTCATGTAGCCGTGGAACTTGTTGCCATACCACGACGAGATGCCGCGCTCGACGTAGCCGCGCGAGGTTGGCAGCACCTGGTAGGTACGGCCGAGCACGTTGTACGGCGAGCGGTTGCCGTAGCGCGACGGCGGCTCGTTCTTGGGTTCGGGTTCTTCGATCGTGCTGACATCGAGCGCCTCGCGCGGACCATCGTCCTGGGCCTGGCGATAGCGTTCGGCCTGGCTGAGGCTGGTCTCGGGCGCGGTAGGGGCAGATTGCGGCTGCCCGGTGTCCACCGGCGGGCGCTGCGTGCTCGGCGGCGGCGCGGGCCGATGCGTCTTCTTGCCGCCGCAGCCAGCCAGCAGCGCAAGCGCCAGCAGCACCAGCGCCCGCTTCACGGACCGGTGCCCTCGACGCCGGCGGCAATCGCCTCGGCGAGTTGCTTGACCGCCATCGCGTACATGGGGCTGCGGTTGTAGCGCGTGATCACATGGAAGTTCTGGAACGTGACCCAGAATTCGGTGCCCTCGTCGCCCTCGAGCTTGAGCAGCGTGGCCGGACGCTGCGGATCGAAGTGTTGCTCGGGCGCGTAACCCCAGGCGATTAGCTGTTCCAGCGGATAGACCGGTTCGCTGTTGGCCGGCGTGATGTCCCGCGCCCCGTCCGCAGGCTGTACGCGCACCGCGACCGGACCTGCTCCCAGCCGTGGCCCTGGAAATAGCTTGCGATGCTGGCGACGATGTCGGGCCGCGAATTCCACAGGTCGATGCGCGTGTCGCCGTCGTAGTCGCGCGCGAACCTCGCGATCGAGGTCGGCATGAACTGGCCCCAGCCCATGGCACCGGCGTAGGAGCCGCGCAGTTCCTCGATCGGATAGGCGAGATGGCCGTCGTTGAGACGCAATAGCTGCGACAGTTGCTCGCGGAAGAATTTTTCCCGCGGCGGATAGTGGAAGGCCAGCGTGCTCAGCGCATCGAGCACGCGGTACTTGCCGGTGATCTTTCCGTAGCTGGTTTCCACGCCGATGATGGCGACGATGATCGACGGTGGCACCTGGAATTCCGCCGCGACCTTGTCGATGAGCTCGCGGTTGTCGCGGTAGAACGCGATGCCGCCGTCGCGGCGCAGGTCGGTGATGAAAATCGGCCGGTAGTCTTTCCAGGGCTTGGTCGCCTCGGCCGGACGCGAGATCGCGTCGATGATGCTCTGCTGATATTCGGCCTTGGCGAGGATGGCCAGGACCGCATCGGCGTCGAGGCCGAAGTCGCGCGCCTGGTCGGCAGCGAAGACCTGCTGGGCCTGGGTGGGCGCGGCCGGCGAATCCTCGGCGCAAGCGACGGAAACGGCGAGCAGCGGGCACGCGACGGCGGAAAGAACACGGAAAAACACGGACATCGATAGCGCCTGGCCAGCATCTGGGCAAACAGGCGCTAGGTTAGCATGCGTATCGCGGAGCCAAACCCGCGCCGCAGTCACGGTTCAGCTCAGCCTCGGCCTGGATTCTGTAGGCCCGCCGAGGAGTGCCGCGGCCCTCGGTTCAGGGTCGCGCAGCCGCGGAATCGATGAACTCCCGCCCCCGGCGAGCAGCAGCTCGGACACTACCGCTTCGCCGGCCGGCGTCCATGCTCGATACGACGCTGCTGTATCCGCGCGAGTACGCCTACCGCGTCAGGCGGAAGTTCGACGCTTTCTCCCACAGCGACTTGATGTTGTCGCGCCAGCGCTGCGCCGCGGGCGGCGCTTCCGGCGGACCTTGCACCGGCTCGGCCCTGGGCGTGTTGACCTTGCCTTCGAGCGCGTAGCGCATGGCGTCGATCGCAAGGCGGTCCCAGCGCAGGAAACTCGCGACCGGCACCAGCACCCACGGACTGCGTTCTCCGGGAACGCCCAGCGGCGCCCAGGCGGTCGCGCCCGGCAGCGCCAGCGCCTGCTCGCGCGCGCGTCCCTGCAGGCGGAACGCCATGCCGGGCAGCATGTAGAAAAGAAACGGTGTGCCGTTGACCTGCACCGCCGGCTTGCCGTAGAGGCTGGTGGCGGTCGCATCGTGCTGCCGCGTCATGAACTCGGCGATGGTGTCGTAACGTGTGCGGGCATTGGCCATGTCCGACTCAAGCCTCCCTGTGGCTGGGTGCGATGCTACGCCGATGCGTTGGGGCTGTCTGGTGGCGGAGGTCCGCGTTCCGGCGGGCATCGATCCAGACGGCGGACGCGGTGTTGACGAGGCCGAAATGGCGCTGCGTCATAGTGCCCAGGCCGCTTCGAATGCGGTGAAGAGCTTTGCGACGCGGCCGATGCGGCTGTCCGGTGGTGCGTTCGCAGCGGCTGCGCGTACGAGGTCGCCGAGGCAACCGTGGTAGTCGGCGATGGTGAGCAGAACCGGCAGCAGTTCGTTGCTACGGTCGGTGCTAGCTGTCGCGAAGGATTCAGGTCCGAGTTCCGTGGGCCATCGCTCCAGTGACGCAGTGACCTGTTCGACAAGCGCGGCGATATCAGCTGGCCGCAGCTCGGCCTGGAAAGCCGAACGGATCGGCGCATAGAACTCGGGCACTAGGCCGATAAGGATGCAGCCGGTGCCTCGGACGCCAGTGAGGTCGACCTTGACGGCGATATCGCCGACCAAACGCGCGAGCCGCTCGACGCCTGGCAGACCCAGTGCCACGAGATTTCCCAGCAAGTGCACGAGACTCTCGGTTGTGCGCTTATCAGCATCAATTGGCGCAAGCACGCCGCGCCAACCGATGGCGTGGCCAACCTTACTCGGTCTCCATTTCGACGCCGCGGCCATGTCTTCCGGTTTGCTTGACGGCTCGGCCAGCGAATGCATGGCTATCGTCCGCAGCAGATCCTCGAGCTCAGGATGCAGAAACGGAAGCGTATTCAGGCTCGTCTGCACATCGCGAGCCGCTGGAGACAGCGCGCAAGTCAGGGCAAATTTCCAGTCGTCCGACCGACGAGTTTGCGAATCCCGCCACACCTCGACCCAGTCACTTTCGAACTGAGACACGCCAAGTACGGTAGCCGGCGTCTCGATGCCAGGCACACGCGTGATCAAAATCTCTATCGCGCGAAATTTGGGAATCCGCCTATAGACGGCAGCAATGTCACTTGACGCCGGGTGGAACACCGTCGTGGTGATCAATTTGACCCAGTCGATCGGGGGCGCGAACGCACGCGCCGCAACGGCGGCCAAATACACGGGTTCGTCAGACAGTTTCAGGACGCGCGATTCGTTACGCAGCGCACGGCGCCAGTAATCGACCAGCAGCGCCGGCAGATGAGCGGCGACCTGTTCGAATTCGCCGGCAGCAAAGAGCGCCTTCACAAGTTCCGGATCAGCCGCCGCCGGGTACTCCGGCGCAACGCTACCCGCCGGCGACGCCACCGGATCGGTGCTTGCCAACGACTCGAATACGTCATCGCCCTCCGGCGAAGCGACGCCATCCATCGGGTCCGGCAACCGCACCGTATCGGCCGCCGTTGTCGGCTTCGCACTCACCTTCCCCAGCGCCGCACTATCCAGTCCTTCCTGCCGCAAGGTGCGCGCCTGCCGCTTCGAGACGATTTCCTGCAACGGCGTCGGCAAGGCGGCGTGTTCGGCCTGCGTCAGCGAACGCCCGCCAGCGAATTTCACGAGCGAGCGCACATTCGACGGCAGATCCTCGACATCCTCGCCAAGGTGATCGCCGAGCGCGCGCAGATCGGCTTCGTTGTCGCTCGCGATGTCGCCGAGCAGCCCGCGGTGGTACCAGCTCTCGAGCAGCGCCGCGTCGCGCGCGCCGGATACGTCGGCCTGGGCCGCGAACCAGCGCGCGGCGGCCTGGTTGACCGCAACGGCGCGCGGCCCTTCGCGGTCGAGGATCAGCGCGAGCATCTGCCGGCGCACGTCGCGGCGATGGCGCAGGCCGTCGCCGTCGGGCGTGACCAGCCAGGCCAGCCGCTGCAGTTTCTGCAGCAGCGCCTGCGCGTGTGCGGTATCGATCGCGCCAAGTCCGCAGGGACCGGCCAGCACTTCTTGAATCAGCGTCGGCGTCACCCGGCGCAGCACGAGCCCGGGGTTGGCCAGTGGTTTGATGTCCTCGTCGCGCACGCGCTCGAGGATGCGTCCGTAGAGGAAGCGCTGCGCCGCATCGCCGAACCGCGCCAGCCCGTCGTCCGACCGCGCCTGATCCAGCAGCGCGATCAGCGCCGCAACATCGTTGTCGACGCAATAGCGCGCCAGGATGCTGAGCACCAGCGGATTGCCGCCGAAGACCTCGACGCAACGCCAGACCTGCTCCACATGCTGGTCGAGCTTTTCGCGCTCGAGCCGGTCGCGCAG
>JAAFHE010000569.1 GCA_013298265.1 Lysobacterales bacterium
CTACTGCGGCCGCCGATGGACTCGCCCGGACGCGCGCTGCTCCCTCGTGTCGGCTACGCCTTCGCCGTCACTGAAGTTCGCGGCGCGCATCAGGACGGCATCTCGACGGCCTCGTTACGAACGGGTGTGAGAAAGGCGATCTAGATCGGAAGTCATGAAGCCCCGATCACATCGCGGCACCTGGTGGCCCTGTTTTTTTGCCAGCAAGCACGAGCCGCACCGGCGCGATACTTCGGCAGCGAGAGCGTCCGCTGCGACCGTGATTCGCGCTACCGGAAACGCCGCCGGCAAGACTGCTTCGCTGCGTGGTTGGCATGCTGTTTTGCCGCGACACAGCCTTGCGGCGCTTGGCGCGCACCCGCATTTGAGCTAGAACACCCTGCCGTCCGCCACTGTAGCGCGGGCGTGGCTTATTTCACCCGTACTGGAAACTTCATGTCCGAGCCTGGCGTACCAGACGATGGCGAACTGTTCCGGCTAGGCCAGGTCGTCGCGCAGACCCTGCAGCAGCGTGCGCAGACGCTGGTCACGGCCGAGTCGTGCACGGGGGGCTGGATCGCCAAGACGCTGACTGACATCGCCGGCAGTTCGGCCTGGTTCGAGGCAGGCCTCGTTGCCTACAGCTACGAAGCCAAGCAGGCACTGCTGGGCGTGCGGCCCGAGACACTGGCTCAGCATGGCGCGGTGAGCAAGGAAACCGTGGTCGAGATGGTCTCCGGCGCGCTCGCCCGCTACGGCGCATCGGTCGCGGTCGCGGTGACCGGCATCGCCGGACCTGGCGGTGCGACGCCGGGCAAGCCGGTCGGCACCGTCTGGATCGGCTGGAAACGGCGTGGCGGCTACGCGCAGGCTGAGATGTTCCATTTCGACGGCGATCGCGAAGCGGTGCGTCGTCACACCGTAGCCGTTGCGCTCGCTGGCGTTCAGAAAATTCTTAGCATCTGACGCGGCGCGCGCCGCATGCAGGCCGGTCCGGTCCGGGTGTGGAATAATCCGGCAGTCTGTTCGCCGTCTGTACCACTTCGTCTCGCCGCGTGAGAACGCCGGCGTCGACACTGCGCGGCGCAAACCCCTATGACGAGGAATTCAGCAATGGCAATGGATGACAACAAGCGCAAGGCGCTCACTTCGGCCCTGAGCCAGATCGAGAAGCAATTCGGCAAAGGCGCGGTGATGCGCATGGGCGACAAGGTCGCCGAGCCCATCGACGCGATTTCCACCGGTTCCTTTGCGCTGGACATGGCGCTGGGCATAGGCGGTCTGCCGCGCGGACGCGTAGTCGAGATCTACGGCCCGGAATCCTCAGGCAAGACCACGCTGACGCTGCAGGCTATCGCCAGCTGCCAGCGTGCCGGCGGCACTGCCGCCTTCGTCGACGCCGAGCACGCGCTGGACCCGAGCTACGCCGAAAAGCTCGGCGTGAACGTCGACGACCTGCTCGTGTCCCAGCCCGACACGGGAGAGCAGGCGCTGGAAATCGTCGACATGCTGGTACGTTCCAACGCCGTTGACATGGTTGTGATCGATTCGGTCGCCGCACTGACGCCGAAGGCCGAAATCGAAGGCGAGATGGGCGAGATGCAGGTCGGCCTGCAGGCCCGCCTCATGAGCCAGGCGCTGCGCAAGCTCACGGGCAACATCAAGAAATCCGGCTGCCTCGTCGTCTTCATCAATCAGCTGCGCATGAAGATCGGCAACATGATGCCGGGCCAGAATCCGGAAACCACGACCGGCGGCAACGCGCTCAAGTTCTACGCTTCGGTGCGCCTGGATATCCGCCGCATCGGTTCAGTCAAGAAGGGCGACGAGATCATCGGTAACGAGACCAAGATCAAGGTCGTCAAGAACAAGCTGGCGCCGCCGTTCAAGCAGGTCTTCACCGAAATCCTCTACGGCGAAGGCATCAGCAAGGAAGGCGAACTGATCGATCTGGGCGTGGACCACAAGCTGGTGGAGAAATCCGGCTCCTGGTACAGCTACAGCGGCGAGCGCATCGGCCAGGGCAAGGACAATGCGCGCAACTTCCTGCGCGAGCACAAGGACATGGCCGCACAGATCGAGGCCGCCCTGCGCATCAAGATGATGCCGGAGAAGCGCGCGGTGTCGACGCCGGAGTTCGAGCCGGAAGAGGCGTGATCCACGGCATTGCCGCCGCGTCCGCGTGGCCGGCTGTGACGTGAGCCTGTCAGCGCATCCGGGCCGCATGAACCGCAAGCGTGACGAAAAACCGCTGCCCAGCGCCTACGGCAAGGCGTTGGGCTTTCTGTCGCGACGCGAGCATTCCGAGCGCGAACTCAAGCGCAAGCTGGATCGCACCGGCTATACCGGTGATGAAACCGCGCAGGCACTGGCCAGATTGCAGGAGCAGGCCTTCCAGAGCGATGAGCGCTTCGCCGACCTGCTCGTGCGCAGCCGTGTCAGCCAGGGCCAGGGACCGCGCCGCATCCTGGCTGAGTTGCGCACCCACGGCATCGCCGATATCGAGGCGCGTGAGGCGCTGGAACGCGAAGGCACGGACTGGCTGGTCCTGGCGCGCCAGATCTGTCGACGCCGATTCCCCGCTGCTGTCGCCGACGGCGACCGTCGGGAAAGCGCGCGCCGCGCCGCGTTCCTCTTGCGCCGCGGCTTTGATGCCGCCACAGTAAGGACCATCACCCACGCCGATGACGTGGACGACTCCGCCGAGGAGTTCGATTAGGGATGGTTTGAACGGACGTGCCGGCCTTCGCGGCCGGTGTGGTATTTCCGTAGCCGCGATTTCAATCCCGATCTGCACGGGACGGCAGCTGATCCGGACTTCCCAGGCAATCTTGGCCGATCGTTCCCAGGCGTGTCCGACTTCCGCCTCCAGTGACGACGACCATGCGCAGCAGTGCCGAGATCCGCCAGAGCTTCCTCGATTTCTTCAAGAGCAAGGGCCACGAAATCGTGCCCTCGAGCCCGTTGGTTCCGGGCAACGATCCGACCCTGCTGTTCACCAATGCCGGCATGGTGCAATTCAAAGATGTATTCCTCGGCGCCGAAAAGCGTAGCTATTCCCGCGCCGTCTCGTCGCAGCGCTGCGTGCGTGCCGGCGGCAAGCACAACGATCTCGACCAGGTCGGCTACACCGCTCGCCACCACACCTTCTTCGAGATGCTGGGCAATTTCAGCTTCGGCGACTATTTCAAGCACGATGCGATCACGTATGCCTGGGAGCTGCTGACCGAGGTCTGGAAGCTGC
The DNA here is from genome assembly GCA_013298265.1 of Lysobacterales bacterium. Lineage (GTDB taxonomy): Bacteria > Pseudomonadota > Gammaproteobacteria > Xanthomonadales > Rhodanobacteraceae > Tahibacter. The sequence continues at coordinate 3,224 of JAAFHE010000569.1, forward strand.
CGAAGGAACGACTGCTCGTCACCATCTATCACACCGATGACGAAGCGTTCGCCATCTGGAACACGGTCGTTGGCCTGCCCGCCGAACGGATCATTCGCATCGGCGACAACAAGGGCGCGCCGTATGCGTCCGACAATTTCTGGCAGATGGCCGATACCGGCCCCTGCGGTCCCTGTACCGAGATCTTCTACGACCACGGCGAGCACATTGCCGGCGGTCCTCCGGGCTCGCCCGACGAGGATGGCGACCGCTTTA
>JAAFHE010000570.1 GCA_013298265.1 Lysobacterales bacterium
TGCGGTGTGGCCGTGCAACGGCGTGAGGTTGAGGCCTTGCATGTAGTACAGCGACAGGGGCGGATTGATCAGGAATCCGAACAGGCCGGCACCGACCAGGTTCCAGAACGACACCGCAATGAAAAACAGGATAGGCCAACGGTAGCGTTGCATCCACGGCGTGGAGTGACCGAGTTTCCAGGTGTGATAGGCCTCGAAACCGATGTAGGCCAGCGGCACGACTTCCAGGGCGCTGAAGCTCGCACCCAGCGCCACCACGGCGATAGGCGTGCCGACGAAGTAGAGATGGTGCAGGGTGCCGAGCACGCCGCCGGCCATGAAAATGATGGTGGCGAACAGAACGGCGACCGTCGCCGTGGATGCGGGCACCAGGCCCAGACGGGTGAAGATCAGCGCCATCACCGCCGTGGCAAACACCTCGAAGAACCCTTCGACCCACAGGTGCACCAGCCACCAGCGCCAGTACTCGACCTCGGAGATATGTGTGTGCTCGCCCCACATGAGCGCCGCACCAAAGAACAGGCCGATGGCTACCGTGGAAAGGAACATCAGGCCAACGATCGACTGGGTGTCGGTCTGCGGACCGCGCAGCACCGGCCACAGCGCGCGTCCTACCAGCGACAGCCACAGCGCCAGGCCAACGAACAGGTACCACTGCCAGAAGCGCCCCATGTCCGCATATTCCCAACCTTGATGTCCGAACCAGAAATTGTGCTCGAGCCCCAGCTTCTGCATCACGGCGAACCATTGCCCGGCAAATGAACCGACCACGATGATCAGCAGACTGACGAACAGGAAATTGACACCGAAACGCTGAAATCTCGGCTCATGGCCTGATAGTGCCGGTGCAATGTAAAGACCGGTTGCCAGCCACGCGACGGCGATCCACAACACGGCCAGCTGGGTATGCCAGGTGCGCGAGAGCGAGTAGGGCAAGTACTGCGACAGGGCGAAACCGTAGGCTTCCTGGCCTTCGACCTGGTAGTGCGCCGTCACCGCGCCCAGCAGGATCTGCACGAGGAACAGCGCGAGTACGAGCCAGAAGTATTTTGCAGCCGCGCGCATCGACGGCGTGATGCGCAAGTCGGCAAACGGATCCGTCGTAGGAAGTGCGTGCGGCTTGTCGCCCCTTCCATGACTCACCGCGTGATGCCAGCCCAGCGCGGCAATGCCGGCGAGCAGGAAAAGCACGCTGAACGCCGACCACGCCCACAGTGCCGGCGGCGGGGTGTTCTCGATCAGCGGCTCGGCCGGCCAGTTGTTGGTATACGTGACGCGCCTGGACGCGGTACCGCTGCGTTCCACGGCAGGCGACTGCGCTTCGTCAGGCAGGCGCTCCGTGCCCGCTGCCCACGCCGTCCACCAGAAGAAACCCGTCAGTGCGCGCCGGTGCTCGATCGTATCGACGGTGCTCTCGCGCATGGCATAGGCTTCGCGCAGCGACGCGGTGGCCGGATCGTTGCCGAAAAGGCTGACATAGTGGGCTGCAACGTTCGATATCGCCTCGGCGCGCTCGGCCGACACCGTGATCGTCCCCGTCTGCCGGTCGTAGGTATTGGTACGCATCGCGCCACGCAGGCGGCTGCGCAAGCTTGCCTGTTGTTCTGCGCCCAGGGAGTCGTAGGTGGCGCTGCCTTCGCGGCGCGCCCACCCGTCGAGCATCGCCATCGCCTCGCGATGCAGCCAGTCGGCGCTCCAGTCGGGGGCGACATAACCACCGTGGCCCCAGATGGAACCCAGCTGCATGCCGCCTATCGACTGCCAGACCTGGCGGCCGGTCTCGATGTCGTTTCGTGAATAGAGGACGTCGCCGCTGGTGGTGACGACTTTTTCAGGCATGGGCGCGGCGGCCCGGAAAATCTCGCCCCCGGCCCAGAGAAGCACCGAGAACGAAACCACGAGCAGCGTGGCCAGCCCCAACCAAAGCTTGCGGGTATTGCTCATGAAGGCCTCCGGACGATTCGCAATGACTCTGCGGCGACGGAGTTGGCTTAGCTCTGACCCAGGTCAAGCGGCCTTCAATCGGCAAGCGCTCAAGGCCTGCGGTGATAGGGCGGGGCCGAGACGATTGGCCGGACGAATCGCCGGACGAAACGGGGCCGCCTTTTTCAGTGGCGCAGCACGGCGCTGGCCAGCTGTTCCAGCCGTATCCGGTCCAGCAGCTGAACCTCGCGGCGTTCGATGCGCAGCAGTCCTTCATCCTGGAATCGACGCAGCACACGGCTGACCGTTTCCGAGGCGAGACGCAGGTAGTTGGCGATGTCCGTGCGGGCCATGGTCAGGTTGAAGTGGCTGCCTGAATATCCCCGGGCCTCGTAGCGTCGCGAAAACGCAATAATGAAAGCCGCCATGCGTTCGTCGGCCGTGAAATCGCCCGACAGCAATGACGCTTTGCCAATGTCGTGACTCAGCAGACGGAACAGGTGTTGCTGCAATCCCGGCATCCGCGTGGCAAGCAGGGACATCTGCGGGAACGAGAAGCGGCACAGCGTCACCGTGTCGAGTGCGATGGCATTGGCCGGATAGCGCGCGCCGTGAATCGCATTCAGGCCAATCACTTCGCCGGGCAAGAAGAATCCTTGCACCTGCTCGCGTCCGCGGCTGTCCACGACATAGGTCTTGACGGTGCCGGCACGGACCGCGGCTATCGAATTGAACGGATCGCCTTCACGAAAGATGTGTTCACCCCGTGCGAACGGGCCGACATGCAGCACCAGTACGTGCAGCTCGCTGAGTTGCGACTTGTCGAAACCCTCCGCAAGGCACGCGCTGGAAAATGCGCAGGTACTGCAGAACGTCAGGGGATCCCCGTCGTCGGTAACGGGCAAGCGTTTGCGGGCGCGGCCTTCGGTCCTCACAACGTGCGGGCCCTCCTGTCGCCGGACCAGGCCGTGCCAAACACGGAAAGCGCAGTAGCGGGCGGGTGGCGGGGGCGTGAACGTGGGTTTCCGGGCATGCGTCGATGATACTCAGGAAAGGCGGAGTGGGGATCTCCGGTTTCCTGCGCAGCCCGCGCAATTCCATTTCCGGAAGCGCTGGCAAGCGGAGCCCGGCTCCACCTGATCGCAGTAGCGCGCGCCGATTCCGTTTTGTTACGGAAATCTCTCAAACTCAGGCAGTTCATGGGCGTGCTTCATCCAGGCGAGCCGTTCGGCAGTCTGTATTTGCACCGTCGGCGGCATAGCCTCGGGATGATCAAGCGTTGCGGTTTGGACGTCGACGATGCCGGGGAGTACCTCGGCGTTGCGGTAGAACAACCCGCTACCGCAGTCCGCACAGAAACTGCGCATGGCAGCGCCGGACGAGTTGATCGTCTTCGGCTGCCCTTGCACGAGGGTCAACGCGGTTTCGGGGAACATCGCCCAAGCCACCACAGGCGCCCCCGCACTTCGCCGGCAGTCGCTGCAATGGCATAAGGCAACGGACTTGGGGTCGCCGCGGAGCTCATAGCGAATCGCACCGCACAAGCACTGCC
>JAAFHE010000571.1 GCA_013298265.1 Lysobacterales bacterium
TAGGAGCAGCCAGACGGGCGGCAGATGTGAAGCGCGTGAGGGCATGGAGAACGGGCGCTGTAGGTAACGGTGCTGGCCGCCGCGGCAGCGGCCAGGGCGATCGCCGACGCCACGGTGCCGGCAGTGCACACAAAATCAGGAAGCAACGATCCGCTGCGGTGGGCGGGGCCGGAAAATGCGCCGCGTAGCATCGTCGGACGCCTGTAAAGCGTCCTCAGTGGAATCTCAGGCAAAGGTTAAGCGCCTGGGATTGAGTCAAAATCGGACTGACCTACCGGAGCCGATGGCTGGCATGAACGAACCCCGCAGCGTCCTGCTGGTGGAAGACCAGCACGACATCGCCGCGAACATCTGGGATTTCCTCGAACGGCGCGGCTACCGCGTCGACCACGCGGCCGACGGCGAGGCCGGCATGGCTGCGGCGCTGCGCGGCAACTTCGACGTGATCGTGCTCGACCTGGGCCTGCCGCGGCTCGACGGACTGGACCTGTGCCGGCGCCTGCGCGAAAGCGACCGGCGCACGCCGGTGCTGATGTTGACCGCGCGCGACACGCTCGACGACAAGCTGCGCGGTTTTGCCGAGGGTGCGGACGACTACCTCGTCAAGCCCTTCGCGCTGGCCGAACTGGAGGCACGCATCCGCGCTGTCTACCGCCGCGGCCGGATCTCTCCCGATGCGCCGCTCGTCGTCGGCGACCTGCGCTACAACCCCAGCACCCTGCGCGCGACGCGGCAGGGACGCGACATCGAGCTGACGCGCGCGCAGTCGGTGATCCTCCATCAGCTCATGCAGCATTCGCCGCAGGTGCTGACCCATCAGGCACTGATCACCGCGGTCTGGGGCGAGGAGGGCGGTGACCCCGCTGCGCTGCATACCCACGTCTACGAGTTGCGCAAGGCTGTCGACCGTCCGTTCGGCGAAGCGCTGATCCGCAGCGTGCACGGCATCGGCTATCGGCTGGAGAAGGACTGATGGGCCGCCGCCTGACCTTGCGCCGGCGCATTGCGCTGGCCTATTCGGCGCTGGGCTTCGTACTCAGCCTGCTGTTCGCGCTGGCGTCGATCTATCTGAGCGAAGACTACGAGGAAATCATCGTCAACGAGATCCTGCTCGGGCAAGCGCAGGACTATGCGCAGCGGCTGCGCGAGCAGCCGGATCTGATGCTGCCGCGCTCCCATCGGCTCAGCGGCTACCTGCGCCGCCCCGATGGCAGCGGCTACGTGCCGCCGGACGTGGCTGATCTGCCGCCCGGGATCCACGACGTCGAAGACGCGGCGGATCCTGGCAAGCACGCGGGCGTGTTCGACACCGACGCGGGTCGGCTGACCTTCATCATCGATCTCAATTCGATCGTGGCGCTGGAGCGCTACCTGCTGTGGTTCACGCTCGCCGTCATCGTGCTCGGCACGGCGGCCGGAGGCTGGGTAGGCTGGCTGCTCGCTGGCCGCACCATACACCCCGTGCGCCGGCTCGCCGCGGCGGTGGACGCGTTGCCGTCGCGGCCTCAGGCGACGCAGCTGGCGCAACTCGTCGGCGACGACGAACTGGGCCGTGTTGCCCGGGCGATCGACGCCTATCAGTCGCGGCTCGTCGATGCCGACGCCGCCGAGCGGGCGTTCTTCGCCGACGCCAGCCACGAGTTGCGCACGCCGATCGCCGTGGTCCAGGGCGCGGCGGAGGTGCTGCTCGACGAAGCCGGCGTGCATCCGGCGCAGCGCCGCCGGCTCGCGCGGCTCGAGCGCGGCATGCACGAGCTGACCGATCTCATCAACGTATTGCTCGGGCTGGCCCGGCGCAGCGCGTATTGTCCCGACAGCGTCGATGCGCGCACGCTGCTGGAAGAGAGTGCGGCTTCGTTGGCCTCGGCGTTGGAGCCGGGCCTGCTGCGCGTCGACATCGACGCGGCCGGCAGCCTGTGCGTGCCACGCACGGAGACGGTGCTAGCGTTGCGCGGGATACTGCGCCGGCTGCTGCCGCCGGGCGCGGTTGGTGCCGTGCGGTTGCGCGCGTACGGGGAGCGCATCGAGCTGAGCTATAGCGCGCCGTCCGCGGCGCGCGGGTCGGACGCCACGCGCAGCGATCGTCATCTCGGCCTCACGCTGATCGGCCGCTTCGCGCAGCATCTGGGCTGGCGGCTCGACGAAGAATCCGCCGGCATCGACGAACGCCGCATCGTGGTGTCGCTGCCCGCGGCGCAGACCGCCGCAACCATTTCCTGATGCGGCCGCCGGGTTGCCGGCATGTTTCGGCTCGTCTCAGCGCGCCACGGTCGCTTCCGCGCCGCGCGCCGCCAGCATGCCGTTGCTGAACAGATAGCTCGCGGTCTGGTAGTAGCTGATCGCCTCGTCCGCGAGCGCCGCGTCGACCGGCATTTTCGGTTGCACCGCGTTCTTGTCGTAGTCCGGCCTGACGCTGCCGAGATGATTGCCGGGTGCGAGTTCGATGAGCTGGTCGTTGCGCAGATAGCCCAGGCGCTGGTAGTTGCCGATGAAGGCGCGCTCGCGTCCGGGTTCGAGCCGGAAGATGTCGGCACCGAAAAATCGGCTGCGATAGTTCATGCCCAGCAGGCCGAGCACGGTCGGTGCGATGTCGACCTGGCCGATCAAGCGTTCCATGCGTCCGGCCGGGACGTGCTTGGGCGAATACACCAGCAGCGGTATGTGATAACGGAACACCGGCAGGCTCGCGATGCCGCCGGACGAGGCGCAGTGGTCGGCGGTGATGACGAATACGGTGTCGTCGAACCAGGGCTTGCCGCGCGCGCGGCGCAGCAGGTCGCCGATGGCCCAGTCGGTATAGCGCACGGCGCTTTCGCGCTTTCCCTGCGGCGCGTCGATGCGGCCTTCGGGAAACGTATACGGACGGTGGTTCGACGTCGTCATGATGTGAGCGAAGAACGGCTTGCCGGCAGCGTGCACGCGGTCGAACTCACCGAGCGCGAGGGTGTAGAGATCCTCGTCCGCCACGCCCCAGATGTTCGCCTGATGGATGTTCTCCGGCGCGATGTCGCTGCGATCGCGGACCTCGTAGCCGTTGCTGCCGAAGAAGTGATTCATGTTGTCGAAGGCGCCGTAGCCGCCGTAGAGGAATTCCGACACGTAGCCCTTGTCATTGAACACGGTCGCCATGCTGAACAGGCCCTCGTTGCGCGGCCGCTTCACGATGGACTCGCCGGGCGTCGGCGGCACCGACAGGGCCAGGGCTTCGAGTCCGCGCACGGTGCGCGTGCCGGAGGCGAACAGGCGCGTGAACAGCAGCGATTCACCCGCGAGCCGGTCCAGTTCCGGCGTCAGGCTCGGGTTGCCGCCGTAGGCGCCGGAATAGAACGCCGACAGGCTCTCGACGCTGATCAGCACGACGTTGAGCCGGCGCTCCTCGCGGCCGGCGCCACGATCGGAGGTGATGTCCCGGGTGATGTCGAGCGGGTCGTCGCTGACGAAGCGTGCGTCCGGCGTCTGCAGCAGGCGGCGC
>JAAFHE010000585.1 GCA_013298265.1 Lysobacterales bacterium
TTGAGGATGTTGAAGATCACGTCCTGCTTGCGCGCGCGGGCGACACCTTCCTGGATGCCCAGGGTTTCGGCGATGTCGAGCACGGCTGCGGCGGGCTTGCGCTTGAGTTCGGTCAGGTTGATCAGCGGACCGCTGCCACCGCCGTTTCGCTCATCAGGAACTTCGTCGTCGTAGTTGCCGCCGCGCATCTGTTGCTGCTGCGGACGGTTCTGGCGGTTGCGATTGCGGTTGCGGCCTTCGCGGCGTCCCTGGCCTTGACCCTGGCCCTGATTGTGGCCGCCCTGCTGCGGGCCGTTGTTCTGGCCCTGCGCGCTCTGACCGCCGCCGTCGTTGCCATTGCCGCCATTGCCGCCATTGCCGCCATTGCCGCCATTGCCGCCATTGCCGTCATCGCTGCCGCTGTCGTTGCGGTTGCCGCCGTCGTTGCCGCTGCGATGGCGGTTGCCGTTGTCGCCGTCATTGCCGTTGCCGGCAGTGTTGCCATTGCCGGTGTTGCCATTGCGGGTGTTGCCGTTGTCGGCATTGCCGGAACCGGCAAACAGATCGTTGTTCTGGTTGCCGCGCTCGGTATTGCCGTTGCGTTCCTGGCGATCTTCACGCGCCGGACGCTCTTCGCGCGCTGCACGTTCCTGGCGCTCTTCGCGCGGCGGAGGTGGAGCCGGTGCGGTTGCGGCCGGGGGCGGTGCTTCGCTGGCGCTGCCGCTGCCGCTGCTTTCGGCGCGGGCCGCGGCTTCCGCCTTGGCGGCGGCGCGGGCGGCCTGGGCTTCGCGGCGGGACACGCGCGGTTCGGCCGGGGTGGATTCGGGACGTGCATCAGCCGTTGCGGCCGAGCCGTTTTCCTTGTTCTCGATATCAGACACGGGCAAACCTCGCATGGGCGCCGTTGGCCAGCATGGGTAGGCTGGCGGGATGGAATCAGGGGATGAACCGGAAGGGGTGGGGCGCTGCGCCCCGAACAACGGCAACTACGTTAGCACTGTGGGATTGACGCGTAAAGCATGGGCGGACGAGGTGCTGGCCGTCCGCCCATGTGCTGCGCCGAACGTTGCGGCGGCTGCGGAACGTCAGATCGTACGGTCGATGAGCTGGGTCAGCTGGGTCTTGGAAACCGCGCCGATCTGGGTCGCCTCGACCTTGCCGTTCTTGAAGATCATCAGGGTCGGTATGCCGCGCACGTTATAGCTGCGCGGGGTCTTCTGATTGTGGTCGATGTTGACCTTTACCACTTTCATGCGACCCTGGTAGCTCGCAGCAAGCTCATCGAGCACCGGCGCGATCATCTTGCAGGGGCCGCACCATTCTGCCCAGAAGTCGACCAGGACCGGTTCGGCCGACTGCAGTACGTCGGTCTCGAAATTGTCGTCGCTGGTATGGGCGATCAGCTGGCTCAAGGGAATTCTCCGTCTTAAGAATTTCCGCCAAGCTGCGGAAATGTTTGGGTTTAGGCTACACTCGGCGCGTTGCTGGGCAAGGCGGAGTGCGGCAGGGGCGTGGGGGAGGGCGGCATTTCAGCCCAACTATCCGCGCGTTTCAAGTTGGGTCTGTGGAATGATCCTCAAGTCCCCCAGGGACCGCCGCCTGACGGCACACCCTGGATCATCTGGCCAGTTGAATGTCCGAGCAAGTATTAACCGATTGTTTCTTCGATAGTTTTGACCTGCACCCCAGCCTTCTCGCCGGGTTGCACGAGTCCGGCTTTACGCGTTGCACGCCGATTCAGGCCCTGACCTTGCCGGTCGCATTGGCCGGGCGCGACGTCGCCGGTCAGGCTCAGACCGGCACCGGCAAGACCGGCGCCTTCCTGGTCGCTGCCATGCAGCGCCTGCTGACCTTGCCGGCCCTGGCCGAGCGCAAGGAGACCGATCCGCGCTGCCTGGTCCTCGCGCCGACGCGCGAGCTGGCCATCCAGATCGACAAGGATTTCAAGAATCTCGGCCGCAACACCGGCCTAAAGTCGGCCCTGATCTACGGTGGTGTGGACTACGACAAGCAGCGCGAGCAACTGCGCGGCGGCGTCGACATCATCATCGCCACGCCGGGGCGGCTGATCGACTATTTCAAGCAGCACGTATTCAGCCTGCGCGCGGTCGACGTCATGGTCATCGACGAGGCCGACCGCATGTTCGACCTCGGTTTCATCAAGGACGTGCGCTTCCTGATGCGCCGTCTGCCGCCACGCGACAAGCGCCTCGGCCTGCTGTTCTCGGCCACGCTGAGCTACCGCGTGCTCGAGCTGGCCTACGAGCACATGAACAACCCGGAGAAGCTGTCGGCCGAGACCGAATCGGTCACCGCGTCGCGCGTGCGCCAGCGCGTCTACTTCCCGGCGACCGAAGAAAAGATGCCGCTGCTGCTGAATCTCATGGCGACCGATGACGTGCAGCGCAGCATCGTCTTCGTCAACACCAAGGTCGTCGCCGAGCGCGTGACGACGCGGCTGGAGCGGCACGGTTTCCGTGTCGGCGCCCTGTCCGGCGACGTGCCGCAGAAGAAGCGCCAGAAGCTGCTCGAACGCTTCCAGCGCGGCGAGGTCGACGTGCTCGTAGCCACCGACGTGGCGGCGCGCGGCCTGCACATCCCGGCCGTGAGCCACGTATTCAATTACGACCTGCCGCACGATCCGGAAGACTACGTGCACCGCATCGGCCGCACCGCGCGCCTCGGCGCGGAGGGCGATGCGATCAGTTTCGCCTGCGACCTCTACGCCATGGGCCTGCCGGACATCGAGCGGTTCATCGCGCAGAAGATTCCGGTCGCGACGGTCACTCGCGAGTTGCTGATCGCGCCGCCCCGGCGCGAGCGTGCCGCGCATCCGTCCGATGCACAGAACGCGATCGACGACGCCGCTGACGCAGCCGACGCACCGCCGCCCGCACCGACCGACGGCAAGCCCAAGCGCCGGCGCAGTGGCGGGCGCGGACGCAGCGGCGGAGGTGGTGGCCGAGGTGGCGGCGGCAGTGGCCGCAGCGGCGGTGGAAAGAGCGGTGCTGCGTCCGCGGCACCGGATGCGTCGTAGGCGGCAGGCGGCAGAGCAGGGGAAAGACAATGGCAGTCATGGCCATGCGGGAATGGAACAGCAGCGACGTCGAGCGGGTTTCCCTGCTTGGCGGCATGCTGGTCTGCGGCCTGCTTGCGCTGGCCTGTGTCTGGCTCGCGGTGAAGATGCTCTGGCTGCTCCTCCCCGCGGGCGATGATGCGGATGCGAACGTCCCGATCGCGACGGTTCCCGCGCCCAGCGGCAAGGCAGCCGTCAGCGTCTCGAAGTGGCATCTGTTCGGCAACGCCGGCCTGACCACGGCGGAACTCGCGCGCAGTGCGCCGGCGACGACCTTGCAGTTGCAATTGCGCGGCACGCTGGCCGAGGCCGATCCTCGCGCCGGCATGGCCGTGATCGCCGATGCG
>JAAFHE010000587.1 GCA_013298265.1 Lysobacterales bacterium
ATGCCTTCGATCAGCACCGGTTTGGTCGTCTTCACGATGCCCAGCTGGACCAGCGGCTCGTCGAGCAGGCAGTCGAGCGCACTCATCGCCTCTGGCGCCGTGATCAGCCCGATGCCCATCTGCGCCATCTCCGCGAAGCCTTCGAGTTCCAGGTTCTCGGGTCGGTCCCAGAATCCCCAGTTCATGATCTTAACCGCGGGCGCATCCGGCGCCGACCAGCGCCGCCGCAGTGCCAGCGCGAAAGCGTCGGCGAACGCGCAGCCGGCCGCGTAGGCGCTCTGCCACGGATTCCGGACGAATGAGATCACCGACGAGAAGAACAGCACGAGCTGCAACGGCTCGCCGCCAAAAATTTCCACGACCCGCACGCTCGCGTCGACCTTGGCGCGCAGGCCGGCGCGGAAGTGCGCCTCGTCCATGTCCGCGAGCGCGCGCGGATCCAGATGGATCAGCGACAGCACTACGCCGTCGATACGCCCGTAGCGGCGCTTGATCTGCCGGTACGCGTCGTCGAGCGAGCTCGCGTCGGCCGCGTCCGCGACGATGTACTCAGGCGCGACGCCGAACGCGGCGAGGCGGTCGATGTTGGCCTGGATGCGCTCGTCCCTGGGCCGCCGTCCCAGCCACACCACATGCGCCTGCTGCTCGCGGATGACGTGCTCGGACCACGCCGTACCGACGTGTCCGGCTCCGCCGAGGACCACATACACCAGACCTGCGCGGCGGACCGCGGCCGGGGACCGGTTCGCCCGGACCGCGAGCAGTTGCTGCCGGTGCCAGCGGCCTTCCCGGTAGGCCCAGGGACGCGCACGCGCATCCGCAGGCACGGACGGCCAGCGGCTGACGTACCAGTCGGCGTCGCTTTCCAGATCGACGAGTCGTATCGCCCAGCGCGGCAGTTCCTTCGCCATCGATCCGACGAGCCCATGCACGCCGGCATGCGACGGATCGACGACGGCGCCCTTGTGCGCCTGCACCGCTTGGAACGTCACCACGGTCCAGGCGAGCTCGCGCTCGCCGTAGCCGCACGCGAGGAGCGCCTTGATCAGCCGGAACACATGCAGCACGCCTTCCTGCTGCACGTCGATGAGCTGCGCATCGGCGTCGACCGGCGACTGCGGCGCGATCCACACCACATGATCGAAGCTGCCGGCCTGGGCGAGCTTGGCGGTCATCGTCGCGATGTCGTCGCCGCCGCCGATGTCGACGAGCACGGCCTGCCGGTAGTGCGCACGCACGCAGGCACGCGCGAGCGTGCCGCCGCCGACGACGAGCACGCGGTCGCTCGCGAGGTGGAACGCCTGTTGCGGTGTCGGCGCGAGTTGAGTGGCGTCGACCACGTCCCAGCGCGGGGTCACGAGCTGCACGCCGACCGTGGATGTGCCGGCGGCGGCCCCATCGTCGGGCACGGCCGCGGGTTCGCGGCGCTCGTCGTCCGCGTCATACCAGTAGCGCTGCCGCGCGAACGGATAGGCCTGCAGGCGCAGCCGCTGCGGTGTGCGGCCCGCATAGATCAGGCGGCCGTCGAGCCGATAGCCCTGCGCGTACAGATCGGCGAGCGCCGCCAGTGTTTCGCGGTAGGCGGCGCGGTCCGATTCCTGTCCGGGCAGCGCGACTAGCAGCATGCGTGCGTGCTGGGCGAGCGCGGGACGCTCGTCGAAATCGGCCGGCACCTTACTGCGCAGCACGGCGGGTGACGGCTCGTCGTGCTGCACCGACTCGAGCAGCGCGAGCGCCTGCGCGTGGTCATCAGCGAGGACACTGCAGCGATATTGCAGATGGCGCCGATGCACGAGCAGCGTATGGCTCAGCGCGGCGAGTCCGTTGAGATCTCCGCTGTCCGGCGTCGCGCGCAACAGCGCGAGCACATCGGCGACACGCTGCCGCAGTGCCGTCTCGGTCGCCGCCGACAGCACGAGCAGGAAGGCCGGCGCGGTGGACGTGAACGGCGCGGCGACGGCATCGTCGTCGCGCACGACCATGTGCGCGTTGGTGCCACTCATGCCGAACGCGCTGACCGCGCCGAGGCGGCGCCGTTTTGCCTGGCGCGGCCAGGGACGATTCGCGCGATTGACCTCGAACGCGCTGCGCGACCAGTCGATGTAGTCGCTGAGCCGGTCGCAGTGCAGGCTCGCCGGTATCGTCTCGTGCTGCAGCGCGAGCACGAGGCTGACGAGACTCACGAGGCCCGACGCGGCGAATGCGTGGCCGAGGTTGCTCTTGGTCGAGGTCAGCGCGCAGCGTGCCGGCCGGCCAACCTGCCCACCGAACGCACGGTCGAGCGCAGCGACCTCGACCGGATCGCCGAGGCGCGTCGCCGTGCCGTGCGCGACGACGTAGTCGATGTCGGCCGTCGCGATGCGCGCACGCGCGTAGGTCTCCGCGATCAGCGCCGCCTGCGCCGCGCCGTTCGGCGCGGTGATGCCGTTGGTCTTGCCGTCGTAGTTGATGCCGCTCGCGACGATGACGGCATGGATAGGATCGTTCGCCGCGCGCGCCTTCGACAGGCGCTTGAACACCAGGGCGACGACGGCTTCGCCGGGCACCATGCCGTTGGCGCGCTCGTCGAACGCGTAGCAGCGGCCCTCGTCCGACAGCATGCCGGCGTGGCTCATGCCGATATACGGGTGCGGCGTCAGCACGAGATTCACGGCGGCAGCGACCGCCGCATCGCAGTCATTCGCACGTAGGCCGACACAGGCCTGGTGCGCGGCGACGAGCCCCGACGAGCACGAGGTATTGATCGCCATCGCCGGACCGTGCAGGTCGAGCACGTACGACAGCCGCGAGGCGAGGATCGCGTCGTGATTGCCGGTCATCGAGCCGTTCGCACCGACGAGCATCTGGTACTCGCCCTGCTCGACGCCGACGTAGAGACCGATCTTCTCGTGTTCGGACTGCAGCTCGCCGTAGCCGGCATCTTCGAGCGCGCTCCAGGCTTCCTGCAGCAGCAGGCGCTGGCGCGGGTCCATGTACTGGGCTTCGCGCGGCGAAATCTCGAAGAACAGCGGGTCGAACTCGTCGATGCCGGGCATGACGCCGAGCCACTTGCTCGTCATGCGCGGCGCACCGTCAGGCGCGTCGTAGTAGCCGCGCCAGTCGAAGCGCTGCAGCGGGATTTCGGTCACGACATCGCGGCCGTCGACGAGGATGCGCCACAATTCCTCGACGCTGCGCGCCTGCGGGAAGCGGCCGCTCATGCCGACGATCGCGATCGGTTCATCAGCGTCCGTGGTGCGCGGCGGCGCTGCCGGCTCCGGCTCGTCCGCCTCACCGTCCGCCGCAGCCGCACCGCCGTTCGCGTCGGCCTCGCGGTAAAACGCGCGCAGATGCGGCTCGTGCTGCTGGATCAGATAGTCGACGACCTGGCGCAGGGTCGGGGGACTGAAGAACAC
>JAAFHE010000572.1 GCA_013298265.1 Lysobacterales bacterium
ACAACAAGGCGATCTATCTGATGGCGGTCGGCGGCGCGGCCTACCTCGTGTCCAAGGCGATCAAGGCATCGCGTGTGCTCGCGTTCGAAGATCTGGGCATGGAAGCGATCTACGAGTTCGAGGTCAAGGACATGCCGGTCACCGTGGCGGTGGACTCCAGCGGCATTTCGGTGCACGAAACCGGACCGCGCGAATGGCAGGCACGCATAGCCAAGATTCCGGTCGTGGTCGCGTAGGCAAAGGACCGGTATCTGCGCGGGAGCCGGGACACCGCACCGACCACTCCCCCGCCGGGTCACCGCGCGTTCGCCGATCTACGCCGCCAGCGATTTCAGCCACGCGTCGATGCGCGCGACCAGCGGTCCCGGTTCGCGCATCCACTCGAAATGCCCGGCACGGCCGCCGCTGAACTCGCCGTCGCCGATGTCGCCGCGTTGCACCTGCGCCAAAGGCAACTTGTGCAGGAGATGGTCGAGCGACGCCGGCGGAACATACCAGTCGCTGCGCAGGCGCAGCGCAAGGGCGGGCAGGGCGATCTGGCGCAGCGCGGCTTCTGCTGCAAAATCCACTTGGGCAGGACGGTAGTCGCCACTGCCGGCGCTGTCGGCCCAGTCGCGCATGACGCCGCGCGCTTCGCGGCCGGCGAAGCCGAGCCTGTCGCCCGGAAAATAGCCGCAGAGCATCGACACGGCGCGGAACCACAGGATGGCCAGCAGGATCGCTCCCTTGTGCCAGTGCGGGAACGTGCGCCACCACGGCTGGCCGCTGCCGGCGACGAGGTAGCCGGCGAAGTCGCCCGGACGCCGCGCCAGAGCGAGCGCAGCGAGCTGTCCGCCCAGGCTATGGCCACCGATGATCCAGCGTTTGTCCGGAAACGCCGCGGCGAGCGCGGCGCGGCTTGCCGCGATGTCCTGGAGCAGTTCCGCATAGCCCCAGTCGGAACCGCGCGCAGCGCGGCGGTTGCTGGAATCGTGTCCGCGCCATTCGTGCAGCGCGACGGTCCGGCCGTGAGCGGCCATTGCCGCGGCGAAATGCCGGTATTTGCGCGCGGGCACGCCCATCGCCGGCATCCAGAGCACGCCCACGTCCACATCGACAGCGGGGTCGCCTCGCACCAGCAGCAGATCGGCCTCATGACCGTCACCCGTGGCGACGCGCAGGGGTTCGGGCGCCGCGGCCGGCGCAGTAGAGAGATCGGGCATGACCGCGATGGTAGCTCAGCCTGCTGCGTGCGCCCATCCGGTCGGCTGCGGTTCAGACACTGTCGATTTTGTGAAAAACCTTGAGTAGACTGATCGCGCTGTGTTTGCACGGTCTGAATGTTTGACCCGATGCCAGCCGATCGGTTGATTCGCGTCATCGCTTGTCTTGAGCCATGCAACCAGTAAGCCGACGGCGTGCCGTCTATGTTCAAGCTTGGGAGAGCGTTTCATGTCGGATCGTGAGGTTGGTACCGTCAAGTGGTTCAACGACGCCAAGGGGTTTGGCTTCATTGCCCGTGAAAATGGTCAGGACGTTTTCGTCCATTTCCGTGCCATCCAGGGCAATGGGTTCAAGAGTCTGCAGGAAGGCCAGAAGGTGAGCTTCAAGGTGGTTCAGGGCCAGAAGGGTCTGCAGGCCGATGAAGTAATCCCGGGCTGACTGCGGCATCCGCGCGAAAAGCCGGCGTTGCAATGGGGAGTCCATAACGCCACGAAGGAATTCGTGGCGTTTTCCTTTTTTACGGTAAGTGGTGCGAACGGAGCTGTCCATGAGCGATAGCGTCATCCGCATAGAACCGCGCCAGCACGATATCGGCGGAGGACTGGTGGTGCGCCGGGCCTTGCCGCATCTGCTCGCGCGCTCGGTCGGGCCGTTCGTCTTCTTCGACGAGTTCGGTCCGGTCCAGGTATCGCCGGGCTCAGGCACGGACGTGCGGCCGCATCCGCATATCGGCCTGGCCACGGTGACCTATCTCCTGGCCGGCGCGATGGTCCACCGCGACAGTCTCGGTACGGTGCAGGAGATCCGTCCCGGCGACGTCAATCTCATGAGCGCGGGACGCGGCATCGTGCATTCGGAACGCGGCACCGACGAAGCGCATGCGCACGGGCAGTATCTGCATGGCCTTCAGACCTGGATTGCGCTGCCGCAGGCTTTGCAGGAGTCCGAGCCCTGGTTCCGCCACTATCCGGGCGCCGGATTGCCGCGTCTGCAGCGTCCCGGCGTGAACCTGCACTTGCTCATGGGCCACGCCTACGGCGCGCGCTCGCCGGTGCAGGCACCCTCACCGACGCTGTACGTCATGCTCAACGTCGAATCCGGCTCGGTACACGAGATCGAGGCCGACTACGCCGAGCGTGCGTTGTACGTCATCGATGGCGAGATCGGGATCGCCGGCGAGGTGATCGGCAAGAACGCGCTTGCGGTATTGCCACCTGGTGCAGCGCGTCTGCATGCCCGCGCCGCCAGCCGCGTCGTGCTGATCGGCGGCGACGCGCTGGACGGACCGCGTCATCTGTGGTGGAACTTCGTCGCCTCCACGCGCGAGCGCATCGAGCAGGCAAAGCAGGACTGGCGCGAGCAGCGTTTCCCGCCGGTCCCGGACGAAACCGAATTCATTCCGTTGCCCGAGCGCTGAGGATCGCGCGCAAAAAGGCGGCCGAATGGCCGCCTTTTTGTTTTCTACCCAACGGTCGCGGTTCAGGCGACTTCTACCAGGGCCGGTTTGCCGACGTGACGCCGCTCACGCCGCGTCGCGCTCCACTCGGACAAATCCACCTTGTCGCGCAGGCGGGTGCAGGCGTCGATGAGCTGGTTCACCGCGGCGTCGTCCAGGCCCGCGTGCAGGGTCAGGCGCAGCAGGGCGCGATTCTTGGCCGTGGCCGGAGCGCAGAAGATCGCACCGAACACATTTTCTGCCTCGAACGCGTCGCGCACGCGCATGACGGCGGCTTCCGTGCCGACTTCCAGCGCGATGATCTGCTCGGTGCCGTCGCGCACCGGATAGCCTAGTTCCAGCAGCGCTTCGCGCACGCGCCGCGTCACATGCTGCAGGCGCGCGCGGCGCCAGCCTTCGCGCTGGATGACACGGTGCGACGCCTCGATACCGGCCAGTTCCGGCGGCAGCAGGGTCGAGGAGAAGATCGCCGGCATCGACTCGAACGCGAAGTAGGGCTTGAAGCGGCGGCTGCAGCTGATCAGGCCCGCCCGCGCGCAATACGCCTTGGCCAGGCTGGCCGTCACGAAATGCACGCGATCATTGAGGCCGAGGCTCGCGACCAGCCCTTCGCCGTGTACGCCGTGCGTGCCCAGCGAATGTGATTCGTCGACGATGAAGATGCAGCCGTGGCGCTGGGCTATGTTGGCGAACTGCGTCAGCGGACAGACGCTGCCGTTGGTGCTGTAGATCGAGTCGACCAGGACCACACCCGGACCGTGGCGCAGGATCTGCCGTTCGAGGTAATCCGGATCATTGT
>JAAFHE010000574.1 GCA_013298265.1 Lysobacterales bacterium
TACTAATGCCGTCATCGTCGACCCCGGCGACGCGCACCCCGTCGTCGCCGTGTTGCAGCGACTGAACCTGCGACTGCGGGCGATCCTGCTGACGCATCACCACAACGATCACATCGGCGGCGTGGCGGCGCTGTGCGCGCAGTTCGACGTCGAGGTCTTGGCACCAGTCGACGAACGCATTCCGTTCGCGACACGGCGCGTAGGCGGCGGCGACGCTGTCGATCTCGCCGCTCCAAGCCTGCGCCTGCGTGTACTCGACTTGCCCGGCCATACCCGCAGCCATATCGGCTACTACGGCAGCGACCTGCTGTTTTGCGGCGATACCTTGTTCAGCGCCGGCTGCGGCCGCCTGTTCGAAGGCACGCCGGCACAGATGCTGGCCTCGCTCGATGCACTGGCCGCGCTGCCGCCTGAAACGGCTGTGTGCTGCGCGCATGAATACACCTGGTCGAACTGCGCGTATGCAATCACGGTGGAACCCGGCAACACCCGCCTACGTGCGCGCGTGGAGGAGGTGCGCGCGTTGCGCGCCCAGGGGCGCCCCAGTGTGCCGAGCACAATCGCGCTGGAGCGCGCCACCAATCCTTTCCTGCGCGTGGACGAACCCGGCGTGATCGCCTGGGGTGAACGGCAGGGCATTGCCGCAGGCGCGCGCACGGAGCGCTTCGCCGCATTGCGCCGCGGCAAGGATCAGTTTCGGGTGCCCGCCACATGGTGAAGCATCCGCCGACGCGATTTCTTGCGCTGCTGCCCACGCTGCTGCCCACGCTGCTGCTCGCCGCCTGCGCAACTGCGCCGAAACAGCCTATAGGGCACGACACCGCGATTCCGACCGTGACCACGCTGCCGCCGCTGGACCTCCGCGTGGCGCCGCCGGACTCGATCGACGTGCCGCTTGCGCCAATACCGGACCTGAGCACGGTCGAGCCCAAATCCATCGCCGATGCGACTTCGGTCTGGGTGCGTCTGCGCACGCGTTTTGCGATGCCCGGCTGCGAGTACAGCCCTGCCGTGCAACGCTGGGCGCGCACGTATACACAAGGGCCGGACCGTTTCGCGGCCTCGCTGAAACGCGCGTTGCCGTTTCTGATGCTGGTGCTGGATGAACTCGAACGCCAGGACCTGCCGGGCGAGTTCGCGCTGCTGCCCTACCTCGAAAGCCACTATGAGCCGATCGCCGGCCGCAGCGGCACACCCGCCGGGATGTGGCAGTTCATGCCGGAAACCGCACGCAGTGTGGGGCTGCAAGTTTCACCGCACTACGACGGACGGCTCGATGCCTGGGCCTCGAGCAACGCGGCCGTCGGCATGCTCAAGCGCTATCAGGACGAATTCGGTGACTGGCGACTGGTCGACATGGCCTTCAACGCCGGCGAATACCGCGTCAAGAAACTGCTGCAGCAAAACCGCTCGGCTTTGAGCCGCGAGGACATCGCCAGCCTCAAGCTGTCACCGATCACACACGAGCACCTGGCCAAGCTGCTGGCGCTGGGCTGCGTCATCAACGACCCGGACCGCTTTGGCGTAACGCTGCCGGAGCCTTCGGCCGACGATCATCTGGTGCGCGTGACACTGACCGCACCGCTGGACCTTCGCGTAGCGGCCCGCCTGGCCGATGTGCCTGAAGATGCCTTGCGCCGCTACAACGCCGGCCACCGCCAGTCGCGTATCGCCGCTTCGGCGCCGATGCATCTGCTCTTGCCCAAGCCATCGCTGTCGCGCTTTCAGCAGCGTTATACCCAGCTCGCTCCGAGTGCCTGGAGCACCTGGGACGCGGTCAAGCTGCGCGAACGCCGCGGCGTCGAAGAACTCGCAGGTGCCGCGGCCGTACCCATCGATCTGGTCGGCGCGGCCAATGGCGTCGACCCGGCACGCCAATTCGCCGCAGGCGCGACCGTGTTCCTACCCTCAGCGCTGATCAAGAGTGTCGGTACGTCGGCGGCACCGCTGCCGCTTCCGCTGTCGCCCGAAGCGCAGCAGCGCCATTCGACGACGGTTACGGTCAAGAGCGGCGACAATTTGTGGACTCTAGCCAAGACGCACAATGTCAGCGTCAACAATCTGCGCCGCTGGAACAGGCTCAGCGACAAGGCACAGCTCAAGCCGGGGCAGAAACTCTTCATCCAGGCAGTTGACTGATGCCTGGCCGCGGCAACGGCAAGGACAAACGCGTGTTCGAACACCGTCGAGGACAAACCGCTACACTTCGGCGTTGTTAGGGAAGCTCCTCGACACCGCCGGACAGGCGCTCGTTCCTGGAGGTTCGACTTCTGCACGACCTGCGTCCAGCGAGTCTGTGAAGAACGGCGCCCGACACACCGAGCGACAGCCCTCGACCGGTCAGGCCTTCCCGCGGACGGTTTCACTTTGTATCGGAGGTTTCATGGGTTTTCTGCATGGCAAGCGCGCCCTGATCGTCGGCATCGCCAGCCAGCGCTCCATCGCCTGGGGCATCGCCAATGCGATGCATCGCGAAGGAGCGCAGCTGGCTTTCACCTACCAGAATGAGCGCTTGCGCGACCGCGTCGACGAAGCAGCGAATGCGTTCGGCAGCAATATCGTGCTGCCCT
Organism: Lysobacterales bacterium; assembly: GCA_013298265.1. Lineage (GTDB taxonomy): Bacteria > Pseudomonadota > Gammaproteobacteria > Xanthomonadales > Rhodanobacteraceae > Tahibacter. The sequence goes on from JAAFHE010000574.1 coordinate 2,571, forward strand.
GCGACGTTTCCACCGACGCCGAGATCGACGGCATGTTCGCCGAACTCGGCAAGCACTGGGACGGCTTCGATATCCTTGTGCATTCGGTCGGCTTCGCGCCGCGCGAAGCGCTGCAGGGCGGCTTCCTGGATGGGCTGACGCGCGAGAACTTCGCCATCGCCCATGATGTTTCCAGCTACAGTCTGGCGGCCCTTTCCAAGGCCGCACGCCCGCTGATGCAAGGCCGCAACGGTTCGGTGCTAACCCTGAGTTATCTCGGCGCCGAGCGCGCCTTGTCCAACTACAACGTCATGGGCCTGGCCAAGGCCAGCCTTGAGGCCTGCGTACGCTACCTTGCGTTCAACCTGGGCCCGGACGGCATCCGCGTCAACGCGATCTCGGCCGGTCCGATCAAGACTCTGGCAGCGGCGGGCATCTCCAACTTCCGCAGAATGCTAGACCACGTAGAGGAACATGCGCCGCTGCGGCGCAGCGTGACCATTGACGAGGTGGGCAACGTCGCGGCGTTCCTGAGTTCGGACCTGGCCTCGGGTATCACCGGCGAAATTACCTATGTCGACTCGGGCTACAACATTCTCGGTATGACCGGGATCTAGCAAAGTCAGCGCTGGCCGCGATTTCGGATCTGCCGGCGTCGCGGGCGCAGAGAAATCGGGCAGAGAGCCGGTTACCCGGCCCTCTGCCACACCAGCGTACCGGCGGTTCCGCATACGGCGGTTCCTGCCTGCCGTGATACTTTCAGAATCTTCGGCATTGAGCTTGTTTCGTTCGTTGTGTCGCCCGTCGGCCAATAGACGCCTCGATCACGCTCAGGACTTCCGGCCCTCCCGTTTGACCGTAGCGGGTTCGCCCTGCCGGGCGCACATCGGGTAGGGAG
>JAAFHE010000573.1 GCA_013298265.1 Lysobacterales bacterium
GGGTCAAGCGGCCAGCAAATGATCGGGTTGGCGGCGACTCGCCGCTAATCGCTGTCATCCATTTCGCTCAGATCCGATTCGTCCGGATCGTAGACGATCAGGTCGCCCGGCTGGCACTCGAGCGCCGCGCAGAGTTTGGACAATGTGGAAAAGCGTACGCCACGCACCTTGCCGGAGCGGAACAGCGACAGGTGCGTCTCGCTGACGCCGATCTGTGCGGCGATCTGCTTCGCCTTGAGGCGCCGCGCGGCGAGCACCTCGTCCAGCCGGATACGGACAGGCATCAGAAGATCTCGTCGAGTTCGGCTTCGAGGGCTGCCGCGCGTCCGAACACGCGTGCGATGACGGTCAGCAGCAGTCCGAGCGCCCCAAGCACGAGCCCGGACACGTCGAACGCGATCCAGTAGCCGGGGCCGGCGCCGACCGCGCGCTGCAGGCCGGGGACGACGAACACGCCGATGAGCGCCGCGGTCGCCAGCAGGACGCCGACGCGGTCGAGCATGCGGGTCATGGTCGGTGCATATAGCTGCCCGCGCGCAAATTCCGCGAGCGCGCGGCGAACGCCGTCGAGAGCGAGCAGAAACAACACATCCGGGATCGCCGCGACCCCCTGCGCCGCGAGTGCCCGCCACGCGGCGGCATTCCCGTGCGCGACCACGCGCAGACCTGCCGCGCTGAATTGCTCAAACAACAGCAGTACCCAGAGCACCGCCGCCAGGCCAGTCACCAAGCGGAGCAAGGACGCGCTGCGGGCGCGGATGAGGGCAACCTGAGGATTGGTCATGGATTTGCCATTATTTAGCTATAACTTAAATTTTCCGCGTGATAATCTAAGTCTAACAGCAATTTTTCATGTCGCTCCTCTGCAGCCGGATGACATCCCATGCTTTGCCTTGAAACCGCAGATCTTTGCCATCGCTATGCGCCCGACGAGGCTGTCCTGCACGACATCGCGCTGGCCGTGCCACAGGGTAGCGTGTACGGTTTTCTCGGCCCGAACGGTGCCGGCAAAACCACGACGCTGCGCCTCGTGCTGGGGCTGATCCGAAAGCAGCGCGGCGCGATCACGATCTTCGGCCGCAGTCTCGACCGGCACCGCGTCGACATACTCCGGCGCGTCGGTTCGCTGATCGAAAGTCCGTCGCTCTACGAACACCTGACCGCCGCCGAAAACCTCGCTTTGCTGCGGCGCATCCATCGCGTGCCGGAACGGCGCATTGCTTCGGTGCTCGAGCGAGTCGGGCTTGCCGGCACGCGCCAGAAGCGCGTCGGCCAGTTCTCGCTCGGCATGAAGCAGCGGCTCGGCATCGCCGCCGCAATGCTGCATGACCCTGCACTGCTGATCCTCGACGAGCCCACCAATGGCCTCGACCCCAACGGCATCATCGAGATGCGCGACCTGCTCGTCGCGCTGAATCGCGAGCAGGGCACGACCCTCCTCGTGTCCAGCCATCTGCTCGCCGAGATCGAACGCTTTGTCACGCACGTCGGCATCGTGCACCGGGGCCGACTGCTGTTCCAGGGCACGCTGGCCGCGCTGCGGCAGGAACGGCAGCCGCTGGCGCCGGTGCTGCTGCACACCGCGGACGACGCGCAGGCGCTGCGCGTACTTGCCGCCGCCGGCATTGGGGCGCAGTCCACGGCGCACGGCATCGTGCTGCCGTCGATGCCACCGCCACAGATTGCGGCGATCAATCGCCGTCTGGTCGAACACGGTATCGACGTGCACGGCATCGGCGCCGACGGCGGCGATCTCGAATCGATCTTCATGGGCCTGATCGGGAGCCGTGCGGCATGAGATCACGACGTTTCGAATCGGACTTCATCAATGCCTTCGTCTGCGAATGGCTCAAGAAGCGGCGCAGTCTCGGTGCGTGGCTCGTCGCCGGCGGCGCCTTCTTCACGCCGGTCATCATGACGGTGGTGCGGCTGATCCGTCACGCTCAATTGCCGGTCGTGTACGCGGATCCGCTGTTCTGGACGTCGCTGTGGCGCAGCGCCTGGGAGTCGATGGCGATCTTCTTCGTGCCGATGGTGGCCATCCTCGCCACGAGCCTGGTCGTGCAGATCGAAGTGCGCAACAACGCCTGGAAACAGGTGCACGCATTGCCGCTGCATACCGCGACGATCTTCTTTGCGAAACTCGCCGTCATCGTGCTGATGCTTGCGCAGTTCTTTGCGCTGTTCGTGCTCGGTGTCTGGCTGTCGGCGCTGCTGCCGTCGCTGCTCGTCGCCGGTGTGCCGTATCCGGCGGCACCGCTGCCGCTGGGCGAATTTGCCTCCGACACCGCCCTGTTTTTTCTCGACTGCCTGCCGATCGTCGCAGCCCAGTACCTCTTGAGCCTGCGCTTCAACCATTTCCTGGCGCCGATCGGGATCGGCTTCCTGGCCTGGATCGGTGCGCTTGCGGCGCTGTCCTGGCAGCACGCCAATTTCGTTCCCTATGCCTACACGATGCTCGACTACCTCAACAACCATCCGGAGGCGCGCGCGCCGGTGTCAACGTCAGGCATGCACCTGTTCGCGGCCGCGTGGTTCGTGCTGTTCACGGCGGCGGGCTATGTCGTGTTCGTGACTAAGGCGAACAAGGGGTAGGGCGGATGGCGAATCGGTGCTTTGGTCGCAAGGCTGACGCTGGCATTCGTGTGCGCTCATGCCACGTTTGCCAGTCAGCGCGATGCCGGGCGACGAGATAAGCAAGCGCTGTTTCATCGGCCGCCGGCCGTCGATGGCACCAGCGCGGCGCGGCGGCCAGCCGCCTTCGCGCTCGCCCGCCATGGCTTGGCCGCCAGTGACTTCTGTCACTTACTAGTGTTGTAGGTAAGTACAACACTAAAACTCCCACGAGAGGAGTACCACGATGAAAACGAAAGTACTGTCGCTGAGCCTGCTGGCCGTGATCCTGGCCGGGACCAGTTCTGCACTCTGGGCGAGCGAGGCTGCCCCTGCCCGGGCTCCTGCCGCTCAGGTCGCTGCCGTCGCGACGCCGGATCCGGCGGTTGAGATTAAGGAGCTGGCGCGACGCTTCCGGGCCGGCGACCTGGCCGGTCTGGCCCAGGGACTGACGCCGCGTTCGCGCTGGGAAGAGGCGCGACTGGCTTTCGCCACCGCGTCGAACAAGCCTACGACCGACGCGGATCGCGCCCGCTTTGCCGAGAAAATCCGCCGCTTCACGGCACCCGATGCGGTAGATCAGCTGATGCTCAAGCTCGAACCGGAGATGGCCAAGGCGCGGCCACAGCTGGCGGGCATGACGCTGATCGCACTCGGCGCCATGCAGGTGGCGATCAAGTCGCCGGACACGAAGCTCACCGAAGCGCAGCGGCAAGCCCTTGAAAGCGCGCTGCCAGGTATCCAGCGCTGGGCCGGCAACACCGATTTCCTCAGCCTGGACCTGATGCGCCGTGCACTGACCGTGCTAACCGATGCGGCACGCCGCACCGGTAT
>JAAFHE010000576.1 GCA_013298265.1 Lysobacterales bacterium
TGTGGCCGCAGACGCGTGACGTGGCCCGCCTGCGGGGCTACCGCAGCATGCTGTACTGCCCCTTGGTACGAGACGAGCTTGCGATCGGCATGATCAGCGTCACCCGGCGCGAGCCGGGGCCGTTTGCCGACCACCAGATCGAGTTGCTGAAGACCTTTGCCGACCAGGCCGTGATCGCCGTCGAGAACGTGCGGCTGTTCAATGAGACCAAGGAAGCGCTGGAACAGCAGAAGGCCTCGGCCGAAGTGCTGCAAGTCATCAGCAGTTCGGTGGCCGACGCGCAGCCGGTGTTCGACAAGATTCTCGAGAGTTGTGGCCGGCTGTTCGACGGCGTGGGGCAGACACTGAATCTGCTGGACGACAACGACGTGCTGCACCTGGCGGCCATGCGATGGGCGCCGGAGAACTGGAACGGCATCTTGAGCGACAAGCAATTTTTGGAGGCCAACGAGAGGGGCCGTGCGGCCTGGCCGATAAAGCTCAACGCCCAGGAGGCGCGCTGGATGCGGCGCGGCAAGGGTGTGTACGCCTTCAGCGATGTGCTAAACGACCCGCAGGCGGGGCCCGCGATGCGCGCGCCGGCCTTGGCCACAGGGTTTTCGTACGCGCAGATGGGTGCGACGATGTTCGCTGGCGAACGGTGCATCGGCAACGTCGTCGTCAGTCGCCAAGCGGGCCACGGCTTCACGGCCAAGGAGCAGGCGCAGTTGATGTCGTTTGCCGACCAAGCCGTCATCGCCATCCAGAACGCCAAGCTGTTCAACGAGACGCAGGAGGCGCTGGAGCAACAGACGGCCACTGCGGAGGTGTTGCAGGTCATCGGCCGCTCGATGGCCGACGCCGAGCCGGTGTTCAAGGCCATCGTCGACAGCTGCACGCGGCTGTTTCGCTCGGAGGGCGGTGCCATCGGCCTGGTGGACGCCCAAGGCATGCTGCACCTGCATGCCTTCCGCATCAGCACGGCCACGCGGCAGCGCGTCGGCGACGCCGCCACCACGGCCGCCACCGAGCAGTTGTTGGCACGCTTCCCGCGCCCCGTGGCGGGCACCTTGACCGAACGCGCCATCCAGCTGGGCGGGGTGGTCGTGGTGAACGACATGGCGGGCACGGCCGATGCGGCCCAGCCCGGCGTGCAGGCGGCGGGCGTCTTCAACATGAGCCACATGGTGACCGCGCCGCTGATGTGGAACGGCCAGGGCATCGGCTCGCTGAACATGATGCTGGCCGACGGCGCCGAGCTGACGGAGCGCGAGCGCCAGCTGCTGCAGACCTTTGCCGACCAAGCGGTGATCGCGATCCAGAACGCGCGCCTGTTCAATGAGACCAAGGAAGCGCTTGAACAGCAGAAGGCCTCGGCCGACGTGCTGGAGGTCATCAGCCAGTCGATGGGCGACTCTGCGCCGGTGTTCGAGGCGATCCTGGAGCGCTGTGAGCGGCTGATCGACGGAACCATGGGAACCACCATCGACCTGGTGGGTGAAGACGGCCAGATGCACCGCCGCCACTTCCGCTTCCCTGAACACGCTCGGCGGATGTTGTTCAACAGTCCCGCCGAGGCCGAAGCGACCGAGCAGAAGATGCGCGACCTGCCCCCGGTCCCCGCGGAGACCACCCGGCGCATCGCGCAAGCCGGCGATCACATCATCGTCCACCCCGATGTCTTGCACGGGCCGGGTGTCCCGAGAGGCGTGCGCGAGTTCGCACTTGCCGCGACGGGCGGACGCGTGAGCTACGCCGTTGCCGCAGCCCCAATGTTCAAGGACGGTCGTTTCCTGGGGATGCTTGGCGTCTCGCGAGACCGCCTGGGCGACTTTGACGCCAGAGAACGCATGCTGCTGCAGATGTTCGCCAGGCAGGCCGTGGTGGCGTTGGAGAACGCGCGGCTGTTCAACGAGACCAAGGAAGCGCTGGAACAGCAGACGGCCACGGCCGAAGTGCTGGGCGTGATCAGCAACTCGGTGGCCGACACGGCACCGGTGTTCGAAGCCATCGTTCGGAGCTGCCAGCGTCTGTTCGAAGGCACTAACGCGATCATCTCGCTGGTCAACGACAACGGCATGGTCCACCACGAAGCCGCCGCGGCTGCACCTCCGTTCACCGCCGAATATGTTCTGCGTTCCCTGAACGAGCGCGGCTTTCCCATGCCGCTGGACCAGACCTACCAAGGCTATGCGATCCGCAAGCGCCGACCGGTGCACTACCCCGACATGCTCGGCGGCCCCAAGGTACCCGAGCCGATGCGCCAGATGGCGCGCGACATCGGCAACTACTCGATGCTCATTGCGCCGATGCTCTGGGAAGGCAGGGGAATCGGCACGATCCAAGTGACACGCCAGCCGCCCGTGCCCTTCAATGACAGGGAGGCCGACCTTCTGCGCACTTTCGCCGACCAGGCCGTGATCGCCATCCAGAACGCGCGGCTGTTCAACGAGACGAAGGAGGCACTGGAACGGCAGACGGCCAGCGCCGAGGTGCTCACGGTGATCGGCCAATCGGTGTCCGATGCCAAGCCCGTGTTCGCGCGCATCATCGACCGTGTCACGCGCATCCTGGACACCCATCACATCAACATTGGACTCATCGAGCCCGATGGGTTGGTGCATCTGCAGGTTCATGATGCGCCCGAACTGCGCGCCGACCCGCACTACGCCCGCATGGGCGACTGGCTGAGCAGCTACTTCCCGGCGCCGGCGCGCGACACGATCTACGGCTACGTCGCCAAGATGCGGACCGTGCAGCACTATCCCGACGTGCTGGGTGGTCCGGACGTTCCGGCGCGGTTGCGCGAGCTTTTGGCCTGGTTTGGCGATCATTCACAGCTCTGGGTGCCGCTGATCTGGAACGGCACGGGCATCGGCGCCTTTTCCATCGCACGTCGGCCCAGGAAGCCCTTCACCGAGCACGAAATCGCGCTGGTCAAGACCTTCGCCGACCAGGCGGTGATCGCGATCCAGAACGCGAAAATGTTCAAGGAGACGCAGGAGGCGCGTGCCGAGGCCGAAGCCGCCAACGAAGCCAAGAGCGCTTTCCTGGCCACCATGAGCCACGAAATCCGCACGCCGATGAACGCCGTCATTGGCATGAGCGGACTCTTGCTGGACACGCCGCTCACTGACGACCAGCGCGACTTCGCGTCAACGATTCGGGACTCGGGTGATTCGCTGCTGACCATCATCAACGACATCCTGGACTTCTCGAAGATCGAGGCCGGGCGCATGGACATCGAGAGCCATCCGTTCGACCTGCGCGAGTGCGTCGAATCCGCCATGGACCTGATCGCCGGCCGCGCCGCCGAAAAGCACCTGGACATCGCCTACGTCTTTGAAGGCGAGGTGCCGCCGGCCATCAGCGGCGACGTGACGCGGCTGCGCCAGGTGCTGCTGAACCTGCTGAGCAACTCGGTGAAGTTCACCGAGAAGGGCGAGGTGGT
>JAAFHE010000578.1 GCA_013298265.1 Lysobacterales bacterium
ATGCTCGAGATCAACCTGCTCAGCGTCGTGCGCGGCTGCCAGGCGTTTCTGCCCGCCATGATCGCGCAAGGCAGCGGGCATATCGTGAATACCGCCTCGTTTGCGGCTCTGGCCGGCGCAGGCGGTCTGAGTTCGTACTCCGTGGCCAAGGCGGGTGTGGTCACCGTGTCGGAAACCCTGCGCGCGGAACTGGCGCTGGCCGACAGCGCGGTCGGCGTTTCCGTAGTCTGCCCATCGTTCTTCCGCACCAACCTGCTGGAAAATTTCCGCGGCCCGGAACAAACGCGCGGCATGGCGCAGAAACTTATGGACAAGGCCCGCGTAAGCGCCGACGACATCGCAGCCATCGTCGTCGACGCGGTCATGGCCGGAAGATTCATGATCATCCCGACTGCACCGGAACGCGGGCGCTGGCGCATCAAGCGCTTTTTCCCGGAATTCTATTTCCGCAAGCTGGTGGAGGCGTTGCGCGCCGCGGGACGGCGCGCATGAGTCGCTTCCTCATCTACGGCGCGAACGGCTACACCGGCCGTCTGATCGCCGCCGAGGCACTGCGCCAGGGTCTAGAACCGGTCCTGGCCGGGCGCGATGCGGCGGCGCTCGACGCAATGGGCAAGGCATTGGGACTGAGCTGGCGCGCGTTCGACCTGGGCAACGCCGGCGTGCTCGAGCGCGAATTCGATGGCCAGCCGCTGGTGCTCAACTGCGCCGGACCGTTCAGCCAAACTGCACGGCCTGTGCTCGACGCCTGCCTCGCCACGCGCTCGCACTACCTCGATATCACCGGCGAGATCGACGTCTTCGCGCTGTGCCATCACGCGCACGAGCGGGCCGTGGCGCGCGGCATCGTCGTCGCGCCCGGGGCCGGCTTCGATGTGGTGCCGACCGACTGCGTCGCGGCGATGCTCAAGCAGCGTCTGCCTGAGGCAAACCAGCTAGTGCTGGCATTCGAGGCCGGCGGCGGGCCGAGTCCCGGCACGGCCAAGACCAGCGTCGAAGGACTCGCCAAAGGCGGCCGTGCGCGCGTCGGCGGCGAAATCGTCGAAGTTCCGCTGGGCTGGAAGTCGCGCACCTTCCTGCGCGACGGCGAGGCGCGCAGCGCCATGACCATTCCCTGGGGCGATGTATACACCGCGTATATTTCCACCGGCATTCCGAACATCGAAACCTACATGACGGTATCGCCGGCGACGATACGACGCGTGCGCCGGCTACGCTTGTTCAAGCCGCTGCTGGGCCTCGCGCCGATACAGTCGTGGCTCAAGCGGCGCGCCGGAGCCACTGCCGGCCCCAACGCCGAGCGGCGCGAGCGCAGTGACTGCCGTGTCTGGGGTGAAGTGCGCGACGCACAGGGCGGCGAAGCGCGCCTCGAACTGTCCGCACCCAATGGCTACGCGCTGACCGCAACGGCCTCGATCGGCATGGTGCACAAACTCCTTTCCGGCACGACCAACACCGGCTTCCACACGCCGTCGCAGCTCATGGGTGCGGACTACGTGCTGCGCCTGCCGGGGGTACGGCTGATCACGCCTTAGCAGTGGGTCGCCGGTGCCGCCCTCGGAGCCGCGGCAGGGCGCCACGACGTTGAAAAGCGACGGCCGCACCCCAAACCCGTCGTTCGTCGGACGGCGCTCGTTTTGCTGATCCGCCGTTCTCGCAAGAATGACACTCGCGATTGCTAGACTCCCGCGCCTTTTGCCTTGCATGAATCCTATGAGCACTCCCAAACAAAGCCTCGGGCCACTACCCGCCCTGATCTTCTCGTCACGCTGGCTGCAGCTGCCGCTGTACCTTGGCCTCATCGTCGCCCAGGGCGTCTACGTCGTGCAGTTCCTGCGCGAACTGTGGCACCTGCTGCACACGGTGATCCTGCACGGCGGGCTTTCCGAAGCCGCGGCCGCCGCGGGCCAGACCGCCGAAACCGCGATCATGCTGACGGTGCTGGGCCTCATCGATGTGGTCATGATTTCCAACCTGCTCGTCATGGTCATCGTCGGCGGCTACGAGACCTTTGTCTCGCGCCTGGGCCTGCAGGGCCACCCGGACCAGCCGGAATGGCTGTCGCATGTGAACGCCGCCGTGCTCAAGGTCAAGCTCGCGACGGCCATCATCGGCATCTCCTCGATCCACCTGCTCGCCACCTTCATCAAGGCGCACGAACTCGATACCAAGACCATGCTCTGGCAGACGATCCTGCACCTGACCTTCGTCGTATCCGCGGTCGCGATTGCGCTGATCGACAGGATCATGTCGCCGCCGAAGGCACTGACCACCGGCTGACCGCTGCGCCGGCACCGCGATGCCGGCGTGCGGGGAAGATTCGCCCCCTCAGCGCCGACGCATGATCGCGTCGCGCAAGGCGGCGTCCGGTGCGTCATCGAGCAAACGCAACGCGCCGCCATCGGCGCGCTGCAATCCCAGTTCGCGATACAGCGCGTCCAGCGGCGGGAAACCGCGCCGCTGCGAATACTCGCGATAGCGCTGCCGCAGCACGTCGCTGCCGATCAGCTCGTCGAGCTTGGCGACGAATTCGGTCGCACCCCATTCGCGCTTGCGCGCAAGACAACAGGCACGGAAGCGTCGCATCGCCTCATCTACGCTGAGCCTGCCGCCGCTCGCGCGACGCAGATCCACGTCGACCTGCAGCCAGTACGCCGCGCCCGACCAGTACACGGCGTAGTACGCGCGCTTCGCGTGCATCGCGTCGCTGAGCTGCGCGAGGGCCATGCTGTCGTCGGCGGCACCGCGGCCGCGCCCGAAACCCGCGTCCAGTTCCGTCCACGCCTGCGCCGGCGTGAGCTGGCCGCCGCGCGCGCGCAGCACGTTCTGCCAGTAGCTCGCGAGGCCTTCGGCCAGCCAGGCACCGTCGTCGCCGAGATAGGGATGGGCCCAGTGCGAGAACTCGTGCACGGCTGTCCAGTCAGCGCCAAGCGCAGCCAGCGACGCTTCGGGATCGACCCGTATATGTACCGCATTGCCCTGCCCGCGCAGCGACTGACCAAAGCCTACGGCCTTGCCGCGTCCCTGGCCGAGCAGCAGCAGGACCTGCGTCTGCGGCAGCGGCAACTCACCATGGGCCGTGCTGACGGCTTCCAGGGCGCGCCGCACCCACTGTTGCAGCGTCGCGTACTGCGCGGCGGTCGCATCGCCCAGCACGCTCAGACGCACGCTGCCGCCCGGCAGGTCGATACGGGTTTCCTCGAAGCGGCCGATGGCAACGAGCGCCGACCAGCTGAACGGCGTCACCGGAATGGCATAGCGGCCCGGTTCGCCGTCGAGTTGACGCCACGGTGGCGCAAACGTGTAGCCCGCGGGCAGGATCACGCGGACCTGAGCCTCCACCTCGACGTCGGTCTGCATCAGCCATTGTTGCGGCGCGACCAGCAGATCCCCTCCGACGCGGCTGCCGACATCGTGATCGCGGT
>JAAFHE010000058.1 GCA_013298265.1 Lysobacterales bacterium
GCACTGCGCCGGTCGCACCGCGCAGTCCGGCCGGTGTTGCAGCGGGGTCAACCGTGCGCGATCCGTCTGCCGGCGCGTCGTGCACGGCGCAGCGGAAGTCTGCACGCGGCACGGGTGACGCGCTACGCACGAACGTCTGGTAGTCGTTGCCGCCGTCGAACACGGTCGGCTGTACGACCCAGGCTTCGCCGTGATCGAACACCATGGCCTGCAGACCCAGCGACGACACGTCGATACGCGCCGCACGTCCGTCGGCCGACCTACCGACATAGCTGCGGATTTCCGGAAACTTCTTCGCCAGCTCCGCCGGCAGGGTGCCCGAATCACTGAGCACGAAGGCATCGAAACCGCCGTCGGGGCGTGGCAGCGATAACGCTTCGCCCTTCCGCGCGCCGGTGTCGAGAAACTGTCTCAGTGCCGTCGTATCGAGCCTTATCGAACGCAACTGCGTCGCCTGTTCGCCGGCGGGCGCAGCGCCGCCGTCCTGCCACAACGATGGGTGCGCGAATGCCGGCATCGCTGCCGAGGCCATCGCAATACATAGCCAACGCTTTGCATACATGTGGAATTTCATTGTTCCCTCCCGATCAATGAGTACGTGTACCGGAACGGACGATCCCCCGATGTCCGCTCCGGCCTGGCCTTTTCAGGCGTCGACGACTGTACAAAGTTGCGGCCGTCGCGAATAGTCGAATTCGCCGGCAAAATGCGACGTCGCCGCCGCCTCCCTTACGAAAACGAGACGTCCGTCACTACTACTGCCCGACAAAGATCCGGCGGCATATGCGGCGGAGGCATATAGGGCGGAGGCATATGCGACGGAGGCATATGCGGCGTACTGGCGCCACGAGCTATTGCAACGCATTGCACAAGAGAACCTTTAAACATGTATATTCTGTTTGTGCTTTCGGAGCGATCTGTGGAGTCACAGGGGATCCTGCTTGCACGCTAACTGAATGTTTACGGGCGCACCGGGCGCCCGTATGTTCTTGCAGCTGAACATGCATCACCACTGGCAATGCGCACGTCGGTCGCGCCGTCGGCGATGGCATAGATGCCAAATGCGCCGCTCGACGCGCTCCAGGCGCTCTTCGCACGCAGCAGACCACGCTGGATCACGGCGGTGTCGGAACAGATCTCGAGCGACGCGGTGACACGACATCCGTTGGGCATCGCCAGGATCATCGCCGGCGCACCGTTGAACTTGGCCACGTAGATCATCGGCTGCAGTGCCGAGGTGTCGCCGGCGCCGGTCACCCACAAAGGCGTCGAGTACCGCGAGCAGAAGCAGGTTGCGCCGGACGTGGCACGATGATACGACAGGACGCGCGACGATGCGGCGCGATGACAGGATGTGAGGCATGGGATTGCCTCGCGAGGCTGAGGATAGACAGGGATGCGCCGACGCACGTCGTGGAACAAGCGGCTCGTCGGCGAGATCTACCTTGAGTCCGCCGCATTTCACGGCGTCAGATTGACGGTGTGCATTTTTTCGCGGACGCACCGGCGACTTCGAAAACGACGCAACTGGCAGGGGAACGCCGGTCCTAAGGCGCGTCGTCGCGCGCGTTGCTACGGGGTGCGCTGTCGTCAGCGCACCGTCCGCGCCGCCAGCAGACGATCCAGCACCGACTTCAGCGCGAGCGGCTTGATCGGCTTGATCAGCAGCGGCAGGCCGGCTTCGGCGACGGCCTTGCGCGTCGCATCGCCCGTGTCGGCGCTGAGGATCACGGCATCGTGCATTCCGAAACGCGCGCACAGGCGCTGGTATAGCGCGACGCCGGTGTCGCCGGCGTCGAGGTGGAAATCGAACAGCCATAACCCCGCTTCGCGATCTGCGAGCACCACGGCAGCGGAGTCGCCGTCGGCACAGGCGCTGACTTCGCAGCCCCATCCGTGCAGCAACCGCGTCAGCGCCTCACGCGCAGCAACTTCGTTGTCGACGACCAGCACATGCATGCCAGCCAGAAGCGAGCGCGTCGCGGCTGCGGCAGGTCCGGACGTCTCGCGCGCCGGTGCCGACGTGCGCGGCAGCATGATGCCAAACACCGTGCCGCTGCCGAGGCGGCTGCGCAGGCTCAGCGGCGCTTCCAGCAATTGCGCCATGCGCTCGGCGATGGCAAGTCCAAGGCCCAGGCCAGGTCCGGCAACATCGTCGCCGCGGCGAAATTCCTCGAAGATCGTGCGCTGCTGATCAGCGGCAATGCCGGGGCCGGTGTCGTGCACTTCCACGCGCAACGCATCACCGACGCGGCGCACACCGAGCAGCACGCGGCCACTCGCCGTATAGCGCACCGCGTTGGCGAGAAAGTTCTGCAGCACGCGGCGCAGCAGCTGCGGATCACTGCGTACCCACGCACGGGTCGCGCGATAGCCCAGCGCGAGGCCGCGCTCGGCAGCCAGCGCGCGGAATTCCGACACGAGCGGATCGAGGATTTCGGCGAGCGGGAATTCGCGCAGTTGCGCCGACAGGCCGCCCGCTTCGAGACGCGACATGTCGAGCAGTCCGGTCAGCAGGTCGGTCGTCGAATCCAACGCGCCGCGCGTCTGCGCGACGAGTTCAAGCTGGCTCTGTCCGTCGAGCTGCTGTGCCAGCGCATCGGTGAACAGGTGCGCCGCGTGCAGTGGCTGCAACAGGTCGTGGCCGATCGCGGCGAGGAAGCGGCTCTTGGCCTCGTTCGCGCGCTCGGCTTCGCGCTTGGCGTGTTCCAGCCGCGTCGTGCGGTCGGCGACACGCTGCTCCAGATTTTCGTTGGCCTGGATCAGCGCCGCCTCGGCGCGACGGAACGCGGTGACTTCGGTGAAGGTCGCGACGAAGCCGCCGCCGGGCATCGGATTGCCGCGTATCTCCACGATGCTGCCGTCGGGGAATACGCGCTCGGACAGGTGCGGCGTACCGGCGCGCATGAACTCCAGCCGACGTTCCAGCGCCTGAGCCGCGCTGCCGCGGTGCGGCATGCGCTGCAAGGCCCAGACCGCGAGTTCGCCCACGGGCGCGCCGACGCGCAGCAGCGCATCCGGAAAACCGAACATTTCCACATAGCGTCGGTTCCATGCGACCAGGCGTAGCTGCGCGTCGACCACGCTGATGCCCTGACTCATGTTTTCGAGCGCGGCTTCGAGCAGGCGCTGGTTGAAGCGCAGGTCCTGCGATACCTCGCCGACGATGGCCGCGACGGTTTCCAGCTCGGCGCCGGCTTCGCGCTGCGCCGCATCGAGCAGCAGTCGCGCCGAGGCGCTGCCGAGCACGGCAGCGAGTTCGTGTTCGACGCGCGCCTCGATCGCCGCCGGCACCGCGCCGCGCGCGGGCGCGTCGTGCAGCAGTTCGTCCAGGCGCTGTTCCGGCAGGAAACGGCGGCCAGCGTTGCGCAGCGCACGCTGGTCGAAGCCGAGCTTTTCGCGCAACCGACCGGGCCGCCAGGCAGCAACGGCGAGGGTCACCAGCGTGCCGAGGAAAAGGCTGGACGCGACCGCGCGGCCGAGCCGGCTCCAGCCGGTGAGTCCGAACAGCGCGTCGGGCGCGAGCCAGGGCTGGCCATAGAGACCCTGCTCGAGCCAGCCCGGCGCGACGCCGCGCACCTGCGCGGCGAGCGGCACGAGCAAGGCCCAGCACCAGATCGCGAATCCCGCGGCGATACCGGCGATCACCGCGCGCGGCGGCGTCTGCGGCCGCCACACGGCGAACGCGAGGGCCGGCGTCAATGTAGCCAATGCGGAAAAAGATACGGCGCCGACATCGGCCAGCGCCTCGTTACCGGCGATCAGGCGGTTGTAGGCCCAGGCCAGCAGCATGATCGCGCCGATGCCGACGCGGCGCAGCAGCAGCACCGTGCCGCGCAGGTCGCCGCCACCGGTACGCAGCCACGCGCCGCGCAACAGGCCGGGCGCGAGCCAATGATTGCCGATCATCAGACTCAAGGTCAGCGTGCTGACCACGACCATACCGGTGGCCGCGCTCAGCCCACCGAGGAACGCGAACAGCGCGAGGCCTTCGTGGCCCTGCGACAGCGGCAGCGCGAGCACGTACAGGTCCGACGGCACACCCGCACGGGCGAGCAATGCATCGCCCGCGTGCGCAAGCGGCAGCAGCGGCAGCGCGATCAGCAGAAGATACAGCGGAAACAGCCAGCGCGCGGTGCGCACATGGGATTCGTCGCGGCACTCCACCACGCCGACATGGAACTGGTGCGGCAGCGTGAACATCGCGAGCACGCCGAGCAGCACCAACGGCAGGAAGCCGCCGGCCATGGGCCGCGGTGCCGCGGCCACCGGCTGCGGCGGGATCTCCAGGCCGAACAGCACGAACGCGCCCAGCGCGAGCATCGCGGCGAGCTTGAACAGCGATTCGAACGCGATCGCCAGCACCAGGCCACGGTTGTGTTCCGCCGCGCTGACCCGGCGCGTGCCGAACAGCATCGCGAACAGGGCCATGGCCAGCGCAACATAGAGGGCTCCGTCCTGCCACAGCGATTGCGGTGCGTCCGCGCCCGTGCGCGTCAGCATCGCGTAGCTCATCGCGACCGCCTTGAGCTGCAGCGCAATGTACGGAATCAACCCGAGCGCGGCGATCGCGGTCACGCTCGCGGCGACCCACGAACTCTTGCCCAGGCGCGTCGCGATCAGGTCCGCGAGCGAAGTCGCGTTCGAGGCGCGCGCCAGACGCACGAGCCTGACCAGAGCGGCGGCCGCGAACGCGTACAGAAGAATGGTGCCGATGAAGGTTGGCGGCAGCGGCCAGCCGTAGCGCGCGGCCTGGGTCACCGTGCCATAGAAGGTCCACGACGTGCAGTAGACCGCGAGCGACAGCGCATAGACGTGGTGCCAATGCCGCGCCAGACCCGCCGGCCGCCGCTCGGCATACAGCGCGACGCCGAACAGCGCGCCGAGCCAGAGCAGCGCAGCGAGTACGACCGGACCCACGCTCAGCATCGGTGCTCATCCCCACGGCGACGCGGCATGGTAGCGCGGGACGGGGCGCGCTTTGCATGCAGGCGTCCAACGGAGTGCGTGTGTGGCGCGACGACCTCGAGTCCGCCGCAAGTGGATCGCGCGGGCAATCGGGAAACGCTCAGCGGACTGAGGTTCGAGCAGTGGCTTGCCGCGCCCCACGTCGGTACCGCGAGCAGCCGCATCACGTCCGTGGCTTCGAGTGAAGCGCTGGGCAAAAGAAAAGCAGGCGTCCCTGCCCGTCCCGATCAAAAAATTGGTGCGCGGCCTCGGAGGAGAGGAGCCCGCGCACCGGGCCGCCGTTGTGAGCGGCCGTTGACTGCAACGCTAAGACGCCGGAAAAATCCCTCCCCGTGAAGAAGAGGGAAACAAGAACTCCGCGCGACTTTTTACCTCGGTTTGTTATCTCGGCATTTGTAAAACGACATCAGAAATCGTAACGCGCACTCACCGTGTATTGCCGCGGCGCTCCATAGAAACCGGTCAGCACGCCGAGCACCGGAATGTTGTACCCGGTCGTGCGGTACTCCTTGTCGGTGAGGTTGGTGCCCTGCAACGCGAGAGTCCAGTCCGGGTTGACCTTCCAGATCACGCCGGCATTGAGCAGACCGTAGCCGTCCTGACGGATCACCGGGCTCAGGTCCGTCGTCGGGAACACTTCGCTCTGGTAGCTGTAGCCCGCGCGCGCTGAGAGATTGCCGCCGCTGGCCAGCTCGGTGCGGTATTCGACATTCACCGCACCGGAGAAGCGTGGTGCATTGGTGAACTTCTGATCGTTAGCGACATTGACGCCTCTGGTGAAGAATTCGTCGTACTTCGCATCAAGCCAGGCGAGGTTGCCGCTGATCGCCCAGTGCTCGCTCGGCAGCCACTGGTATTCCATCTCCAGGCCCTGCACATGGCCCTTGCCAGCGTTGGTGAAGTCGCCGAAGAACGCATCGTCCACACCGTCGCCGTTGCTGTCGAACGCCGTGAACACCGATAGCTGGATGTCTTGGTACTTGTTATAGAAGTACGCGAAGTTCAGGAACAGGCTCTGGTCGGCGAGCGACATCTTGGTGCCGACTTCGAAGCTGTCGACCTTTTCGTCCTCAAACGGTTCGGCCGAACGCGGCACCGCGACGGCGTTGGCGCGGATGTTGAAGCCGCCGGACTTGAAGCCGCGCGAAGCCACGCCGTAGAGCATCACGTTGTCGGTCAGCTTGAAATCGAGCGCGACCTTGGGCGAGACGTTGGTGAAGTTCACCGTGCGGTTGAAGTTCGCCACCGTCGTCGTCGGCGTCGTGAATGTCGCGTCGGTATAGCCGCGGTTGAGCACGACGGCGTGCTTGTCCTCGTCGGTCCAGCGCGCGCCGAAGTCGACCGAGAAGCGGTCGGTGAAGTCGAAGGTCCAGTCGGCGTAGGCGGCGATGGACTCGGTATACACCGTGCCCTGGGTATCGCCGAACGAGGCGTTGAAGAAGTTGTTGAGCACCTGGCCGCCGGCTTCGCCGTCGAAGCTGTAGAGGCCCATGACGCCGCGCGCCATGCCACCGCCGTCGTAGTTGGCCTGCAGTTCGTTGGTGGTCTGTTCGTCCCGATAGAACGCCTTCACGTCGGCGATCTTGTTCGGCAGCGTGTCGAAGTCGATGTTGGTTTCGGTGTCCGAATCGCGCCGCGCGAAGATGTACTTGAACGCCCAGGAATCGGTCGCGCGCCAGTTCGCCGTTCCGGACAGCCCTTTCATGCTGGTGTCGTTGACGTTGGGCATGCCGCCGCGGATGTCGTAGCGGTCGTCGAGCGGCAGCAGACTTGGCGCGAAGCGGTTCGGCGCGAGCATGCGCGCGCCGCGCACGCCGGACTGATCATCCATCCAGTCGAAGGCGAAGTTGAGGTCGAAGCGGTCGCTGATGTCGGCGCCGACGTTGGCGCGGAAGGCATTGATTTCCTTGTCGGAAACCGGCGCACCGTTGTTCAGGTTCTCGCCGAAGCCATCGCGGTTGAGGCTGGCCACGGCCAGACGCGCGCGGATCGCGCTGTCACTGCCGCCTACGGGGCCGCCGATCGCACCCTTGGCATCGAGCTGGCCATAGTTGCCGATGGTGAGCTGGGCATAGCCGTCAACTTCCTTGGGCAACCCCTTGGAGATGTACTTGATCGCGCCACCGATGGTGTTCTTCCCGTAGAGCGTGCCCTGCGGGCCGCGCAGCACTTCAACGCGGTCGACGTCGAACACATCGAGCAGGGCACCCTGCGGACGCGCGATATAGACGTCGTCGAGGTAGATGCCGACACCGGGATCCACGCCCCACAGCGGATCGGACTGGCCGATGCCGCGGATATAGGCTGTCACCGTGCTGCTCGAACCGCGCGCCGCGTAGATCGTCAGGTTCGGCACCTGCGCGTCGAGATCGCCGATGTCCTCGACATTGAGCTTTTCCATTGCATCGGCGGTAAACGCGGTGACCGCCACCGGCACGTCCTGCAGCGTCTCCTCGCGCTTGCGCGCGGTCACGGTGACGCGGTCCAGCGTGGTGACGCTGCCTGCGCTGGCCGTATCGTCATCCGCGGCGGCACTCGCGGACTCAGTCGCGGACTCAGTCGCGGCTTCGGTGGTGGCTCCGGTTTCGGCCGCGCTCGCGGATTCCTCGTTGGCCCAGGCCATCGGCGCCAGCAGCACACAGCCGATCGCCAGCGCCAGGTAGTTTCGCTTCATCCGCTTCATTGCTGCTGCCCCTTCTGAGAACGCTGAGTACGTCGATATGTGTTGGTTGCTACGGAGTTGCAGAGATCGGCTGCCGAGCACAAGGAACAAGCACCAGCATCGACGCAGTACCCCGCCGGAGCGTGCGTCCTGCCCACGGACCCCTGCCGCCATTTTGCGCCAAGGCTAGGCTGCGCCCGACGCGGGCGGCATCGTACCTTCGGACAATGGGCCGTCCGGCGGCGCTTCCCGACACTCGCTGCGTCGGACGTGGGAGCCAGGGAATGTCTTTTCTGATTGTGTTGGCCGCGCTGTGCTTTCTGATGTGGGTCGCCTATCGCGGCCACAGCGTGATCCTGTTCGCTCCGGTCGCAGCACTCGGTGCCGTGCTGCTGACGGATCCGGCCCTGGTTGCGCCCATGTTCACCGGCCTGTTCATGGACAAGATGGTCGGATTTCTCAAACTGTACTTTCCCGTGTTCTTGCTCGGCGCGGTATTCGGCAAGCTGATCGAGATCTCGGGCTTTTCCAAAGCCATTGTCGCCGCGACGATCCGCCTGTTCGGCGCGCAGCGCGCCATGCTCTCGATCGTCGCCGTGTGCGCGTTGCTGACCTACGGCGGCGTCTCGCTGTTCGTCGTGGTGTTCGCCGTCTATCCGTTTGCGGCCGAGCTGTTCCGCCAGAGCGACATTCCCAAGCGCCTGATCCCCGGCACGATCGCACTCGGCGCTTTCACGTTCACGATGGACGCGCTGCCCGGCACGCCACAGATACAGAACATCATTCCGTCCACTTTTTTCGGCACCAACTCCTGGGCCGCGCCGGTACTGGGCTGCGTCGGCGCGGTGTTCATCCTGATCGTCGGACTGGTCTATCTCGACTGGCGCCGTCGGCAGGCGCTGGCGGCGGGCGAAGGCTACGGCAACGCCGCGACGCTGCAGAACGAACCCGCAACGTTTGCCGGCACAGCGCTGGCCAACCCGCTGGTCGCGATCCTGCCGCTGGTCCTCGTTGGCGTATCCAACAAACTGTTTACGAGCCTGATTCCGCGCGTCTACGGTGCCAGCCACGAGTTCGTGCCCGCGGCCATGGGCAAGGCCGCGCCAGTGGTCCAGGAAATCAGCAAGGTCGCCGCGATCTGGGCGGTCGAAGGCGCCCTGCTCGTCGGCATCGCGACGGTGCTCGCCTTCGCCTGGAAACCGGTCATGGCAAGCTTCGCCGACGGCACACGCACCGCCATCGGCGGCGCACTGCTCGCAGCCATGAACACCGCATCGGAATATGGCTTTGGTGCCGTGATCGCTGCATTGCCAGGCTTCGTCGTCGTGGCGCAGGCCCTGGCGTCGATTCCGGATCCGCTCGTCAACGAGGCCATCACGATCACCGCGCTGGCCGGTATCACGGGCTCGGCTTCCGGCGGCATGAGCATCGCACTGGCGGCCATGGCCGACACCTTCATCGCGAACGCCAACGCCGCCGCGATCCCGATGGAAGTGCTGCACCGCGTCGCGTCCATGGCGTCGGGCGGCATGGATACGCTGCCGCACAACGGCGCCGTCATCACACTGCTGGCCGTGACCGGCCTGAGCCACCGCCAGGCCTACAAGGACATCTTCGCGATCACGCTGATCAAGACCCTGGCCGTATTCGTCATCATCGCGACTTACTACGCGACCGGCCTGGTCTGAGCTGCCGGCTTCGGCTGCACGCGTACCGCGAGCACGACGCCGGCGATCAGCAGCGCGATCCCGAACATCGTCAGCAGCGGCGGCGCGTGACTGCGCAGCGCAAACGCATACGCCAGCGCCGCGAGCGTCTCGAACACGATGAGCTGGCCGGCGATCGCGGTCGGCAGTCGCTGACTGGCCTGGTTCCAGCACAGCGTGCCGAGCCAGGACGCGAACAGGCCAATGGCACACATCAGTGCGACGAATACACCCGGCCGCGGACCGAGCGGCATCGCGAAGCTGGACGCCGACCAGGTCATGCCGCCCCAGAGCAGCGCATATCCGGCCTCGGCAAGCGGCAGTGTCACCAGGCCCTGCGCGGTTGCCCATGCGCGCGGGCTGCGGCCCGTGTGGTCTCGCAACCAATCGGCGTTGCGCAGCGGATACCAGGTCCAGCACGCGACTGCGACGAGCGCCAGTGCGGCACCGCTCAGGTAGCGCCACGGATCGGCCGCAGGATCGCTACGCAGCGCCGCCAGCTCGACCTGGTTGACGCAAGCCACACCGAGGCCGATCAGTGCCAGCGATGGCGCGAGCTTGCGCCAGGGCAACGTGCCGTCCCGCCGCGCGTTGCGACGGTTCGCGCAGATCGCGATGACGACCGGCAGCGTGCCGATGATCATCGTCGGCAGCGGCCCGCCCGCGCGCTGGATCGCCGCCGCAAGGCAGACGTAGTACAGCACGTTGCCGATCGCGGAAAGTTTCAACGCCTCCAGCCAGTCGCCACGGCTGAGCCGGCGCAGTTCGATACGATCGAACCAGGCCAAGGGCAGCGCGATCAGGCCAAACGCGAGATAGCGCCCCACCGACTGCAGTGCGGCCGGATACTCCGGCAGCAGCAACGGCCCGACAAAGACGAGGCCCCAGAACAGGCCGGCGATGAGTGCGTAGACGATGCCGATGAGCATCGCACGAGCTTGCGCCACGGCACCGGACACGTCTTGAACCAGATTGCTCCTGCGCTCCCGCTCACCCGCGGGCACCCGCCGGCCGCGGCACCGTTCCGAGCAATTGGCGCTGATAGCGTGCCGGCGTAACCCCGTAACGCCAGGCGAACGCGCGCGTCAGATGCGCCTGATCCGCAAGCCCGCATTCCGCGGCAACCTGTGCCGGCGCGACGCCGGCCGCGAGCAGGCGCTTGGCCCTCTGCAGACGCAGAGCCATCAGCAACTGGTGCGGCGTCGCGTGGTAGTGCGCGCGAAAGCGGCGCAGAAAGTGGAACGGACTGAGATGGACCAACGCGGCCAGCTGCTCCAGCGTGATGCGGTCCGCGAGATGCGCATGCAGATAATCGACAACCCGCTCGAATCGCAATGCACCTTCCGCCGGCACCGGCCGCGGCCGTTGCACATGCGGCGACAGCGTCCGCAGCAATTCGACCAGCAAGCCGTCGAACGCCAGCGGCGACGGCGTTCGCCAGAGCCGATCGAGCAATGACGTCACCTTTCGCGCGCGCGGCACATCCACCCGCACCGCATCGGCAAACCACCACTCCGCTTCACCGCTGATCCCCGCTGCCACCTCCGCATCGAGATAGATCATGCGATAGCGCCAGCCGCCCTCGGTCTCGGCACGCCCCGTATGCAACTCGTCCGGATTCATCAGCACCAGCGAATCCGCCGGTGCCAGATGCTCCACCCCGCGCAGCCGAAACCGCTCCACCCCCTGCTCGATCGCACCCAGCCCGAATGCCGCATGCGTATGCGGCTCGAACGCGTGCTGCACGATATGCGCTCGATACAGTTCAACCCCGGAGCGATGCGCCGGATGGCGGAACTCCGCCCTGTCGGACGGGAAATCGAAGGTGGCGGGGATGCCTTGCACGACGCGAGAGTGCCATAGCTTCCGGTAGCGTGCGGCAAGGCAATCTGAAGCTGCCGCTCCCGCTACACACAAGGCCCGCTAACCACAACCCACTGAATCGGACACGGTGAACCATGGGTCAATACCGTCCCGATCTTCAACCCACTGAATAGGACAGTGGGTTGAAGATCGGGAC
>JAAFHE010000577.1 GCA_013298265.1 Lysobacterales bacterium
AGTGAAACGTGCGTAACGTTTCCCTGCGCGAGCAGCGTACGCCACCGCGCGCCGACGGCCTCAGAACGCGTTGATCCCGGTCAGCTCGCGGCCGACGACGAGCTGGTGCACGGTCTCGGTGCCCTCGTAGGTGATGACCGACTCGAGGTTCAGCGCATGGCGGATCGGGCTGTATTCGGTCGTGATTCCGGCGCCGCCGAGGATGTCGCGCGCTTCGCGGGCGATGTCGAGCGCCATGCGCACGTTGTTCCACTTCGCCAACGATACCTGCGTCGGCTGCATCTTGCCGGCGTCCTTGAGGCGGCCCAGCTGCAGCGACAGCAGCTGCGCGAGCGTGATGCGGCGCGCCATCTCAGCGAGCTTGAGCTGCACGGCCTGAGTCGCAGCGATGGGCCGGTTGAACAGGATGCGCGTCTTGGAATATTCGGTCGCCTCATGCAGGCAGGCGATGGCCGCGCCGATCGGGCCCCAGGTGATGCCGTAGCGGGCCTGCGTGAGACAGCCCAGCGGACCTTTCAGACCCTTCACGTTCGGCAGGCGGCTGGAGTCGGGCACGCGCACGTTGTCGAAGAACAGGCCCGAGGTGACCGACGCGCGCAGGCTCATCTTCTTGTGGATTTCCTGCGCGACGAAGCCCGGCGTGCCTTTTTCCACAATGAAGCCCTGGATGCCTTCGTCGGTCTGCGCCCAGACCACGGCGATGTGCGCCAGGTTGCCGTTCGTGATCCACATCTTGGCGCCGTTGATGACCCAGTCGCCGCCGTCGCGCTTGGCATGGGTCTTCATGTTCGCCGGATCGGAGCCGCCGTGCGGCTCGGTCAGGCCGAAGCAGCCGATGACCTTGCCTGCGGCCATCTGCGGCAGCCAGCGCTGGCGCTGCTCTTCGCTGCCGTAGGCATAGATCGGATACATGCACAGCGAGGACTGCACCGAGGCGAAGCTGCGGATGCCGGAATCGCCGCGCTCGAGCTCCTGGCAGATCAGGCCGTAGCTGACCGCGTTCATGCCGGCGCAACCGTATTCGGTAGGCAGCGACGAACCGAGCAGGCCGAGCTCGGCCATTTCCGGAATCAGGTCAGTCGGGAACACGCCCTTGTCGAAGCAGTCGCCGATGATCGGCAGCACGCGCTCGTCGGTGAAACGGGCCACGGTGTCCTGCACCATGACTTCCTCTTCGGACAGCATCGAGCGGACATCGTAGAGATCGTAGGGATTGAGCGTGCTGGCGGCCATGGAAGTTCCGGATTTCGCGCGGGAAAAGATAGGGATTGAAACGGACTGGGGCCCCGCCGTGCGGGGCAGCACGGCATTCTAGCGGCGCCTCCGCCAAACTTCATCCGCGCCGGGATTGGCCCTGCCAGTACCAGAAAAATTGGAGCCAGCGTGGCGCCATCGCGGAGCCGTACCGCAGCCGTCGCCGTGCCGTCGCAAGCCGCGCTGCGTATGATGCCGCCCTGCCCGATCGCGCTGGACCGCAATGCAGGTTCCCATACTGACCTACCACGGCGTCAACATCGCCGGTAACGACTACGCCGGCAACGACCACGTCGCCTTTGCCGCGGATCTGGAACTCATCCACGCGCTGGGCCTGCGCATCGTGCCGGTGCAGTGGGTCGTCGACCAGTTGCTCGGCCGCGCCCAGCGCGACCTGCGCCGCTGTGTCGCACTGACCTGCGACGACGGCAGCAACTTCGACTACGACGATCTGGACCATCCCGAGCACGGCCGGCAGCTGAGCTTCTACAACGCGCTGCGCAGGTTCCGCGAGCGCCACGGCGAGCGTGCGCAGCCCGACTTGCACCTGACGTCCTTCGTGATCGCCGATCCGGTTGCCCGCAAGCGCATGGACGAACAGTGTCTGGTCGGACGCGACTGGATGCAGTCGCGCTGGTGGCGCGCGGCGCTGGATAGCGGCCTGGTCGCCATCGAGAATCATAGTTGGGACCACAACCACCCGTGCCTGACAGATACCGGCCCACACGGCCTCGTGCGCGGCGATTTCCACGCGGTCGCCAACGAGGCACAGGCGGAGTTTGAAATCACACAGGCGCAGCATTTTCTGGCCCAGCAGCTAGCACCGCGCGCACCACGCCTGTTCTGCTATCCGTTTGGGCATGTGAACGATTTCCTTCGCGCTGACTGGCTGCCTCGCCGTGGCCCTGCCGTTGGCCTCGACGCGGCTTTCGGCGACGGCGCGTGCCGGGTTACGGCCCGCTCGGATCGCTGGAACCTGCCGCGCTATATCTGCGGCTGGCATTGGCGCTCGCCCGAGGCGCTGAATTCGATCTTGACCGCGTAACGCACAGAATTCGCATTTTCTTTACCGCAGCTTCCCGGACCGGCGACCAGGCCCCGACTAGACTGGCAACTCCGGCGCCGCCGGCGCTCTGCGCGAACCGCTGTGGCCACGCATTGCGAGGCGGCTACCTGCCCGTGATTGTGGAGGTGCACCATGACCAAGCGACCGGCCCTGCCTGTGCTCGGGGACACCCATGCGAGTCTCAGCGAGACACTGGCGGTCCTGGAAAAACGCGAACAGCTCCGCCGTCGCGGCTTCCTGCTTGGCTCTCTGGCCGGAGCTGCCGCGGTTGCGTCAGCGCCGCTGCGCGCGCTCGCCGCGGCCGCCGCGCCACTATCACCCGACGCGTTTGGCTGCGCGTTGGTCCCGCAGGAAGTGATCGGTCCGTTTCCAGGCGATGGCACGAACGGGCCAAACGCACTGACCCAGTCGGGCATCGTGCGTTCCGATATTCGCTCGAGCTTTGGCGCTTCCGGCAGCACAGTTGCCAGCGGCACGTTGCTGACGATGAAGTTACGCTTCGTCAGCACAGTCTCGGGTTGCGCGCCGCTGGCCGGTCTGGCAATTCATCTGTGGCATTGCGATGCGGCCGGAAACTATTCCATGTACGAAGCCAGCGCTGCCGCGGAGAACTATCTGCGCGGTGTACAGGTGACGGACGGTAGCGGTGAAGTCACCTTCACGACCATATTCCCGGGCTGCTATCCGGGCCGCTGGCCGCACATGCATTTCCAGGTCTTTCCTTCGCTGGCATTGGCCACTTCGGGGACCAATGTCGCCCGCGTCTCGCAGCTTGCGCTTCCCGAAAACGCGAGCAGCAGCGTGTATTCGCAAACAGCCCTCTATCCCGGCTCAGCGAGCACTCTGAATCAGGTCAGCCTCGCAACCGATATCGCCTTCAGGGACGGCAGCGCATTGCAGCTGGCGGACACCAGCGGCAGCAACGCGAACGGCTACATCGCCGCGCTCGAAATCGGCGTCGCGATCGAAGGCACCGACCTCGTTTTTGCCAATGGGTTCCAGTAAGTCATCGTCGCTGTCGCGCCATCATTGCCTGGCGCGGACAGCCTGAAGGTGAGTGAGGCGGCCCGTCGCGTCCTTCTGCACGGAATGATGCAGGCGAGGC
>JAAFHE010000579.1 GCA_013298265.1 Lysobacterales bacterium
AGGAGGGAAAGCGCTTGCCGATCCAGGTTTCCTTGAGCGAGGTCGGCTTGGCGCGCTTGGCCTTGACGGCTTCCTGCTCGGCCTTGTCGAGCGCGCTGATTTCGACGGCGGCCTCGAAGTCGCGCGGTGGATCGAGCAGCACGATGCGGGTGGACGCGATCTCCACGGTCGCGCCGGCGCCGACGTTGGTCGCGTAGGTCAGCTCGCCGTTGACGCGGATGCCGGCAAGGATCAGCGACTCGACCTGGTAGCGGCCCGGGCCCTGCGATGTCACGCGTGCGTGATTGAGCGCCGCACGGATGTCGGAAAGGAAAATCGCCTGGTCGGCGGCGCGTCCGATCGACAATACGTCGCCGAAGTGCACGTCTTCCTCGTAGGAGACGGCGCCCTTGCCTTGCTTGAGAACCCGGCGGATCAGCCAGCGCATTGGTGTACTCCGCCTACCAGTAGAAGAAGACCGACACGACGTGCGCGAACAGCGCAGCGACGGTCGCGAACGACAGCGGCACATGGAAGTACAGCCAGATTTCCATCAGTGCCTGGTATTGGATGTCGCGCGCGACGCGCGAGGCGAGCGACTTCTTGCGCGACAGCAGATCGATGAGCTTGCGCAGCGCCTCGGCCTGGCGGTCGTTGGTGCCGCTGGCGAGGAAGTCGACCATGGCGAAGATGGTCTGGCCGGACTTCGCGCCGCTGGCGGCCTGGTTGGTTTTTTCGCGTGCCTCCAGCGCGGCGCGGATGCCGGCCAGCGCCGCGTCGGAGTCGTCGCGCGCGCGTAGCTGCGTCAGCACGCCGCCGCCCAGGCGCGTGTTCTGGATCGAGCGCAGCACGACGCCGTGGACCTTGGGATCGATGCCGTCGGCCAGCGCGAGCGCGTTCTGGTCGAGTTCGGCGATTTCGTCGAGCATGTTGCTGCGCGTCGCGCTTTCGCGGTTGCGCGTCATCAGCGTCGGGTAGCGCAGGTAGCAGTAGACGCCGAAGAAGCCGGAGAAGATCACCAGCAGCATGAGCACGAGGAAGAAGGTGTGCAGGTTCCAGCCGACCTGGAAGCCTGCATGCAGCAGCGCGATGAGGATCAGCGTGGTGCCGAGGTAGACGTGGGCCGACAGCCAGCCGCGCAGGCTGGAGGAGCCCGAATACGAGCGCTTGCGGATGCCGAAGAACATCAGCCACAGGATCAGCAGTCCGGCGATCGTGCCGAGGGTGTAGCCGAGCCAGGTGCCGCCGTTGGGCGGTACGGCCGGCGAATGCCAGGCGTAGGCGAGCAGCGACGCGAGCGACAGGCCCAGCGAAATCCACAGCCAGCGCGAACCGGCGTGATTGAGGATGGATTCGTGGCGGGCGTTCATGCGCGGGGCCTGTCGGGGAAGGGTGCAGGTTTCCCGTGCGGTCTCGTTGCGCCGACAGGAAGGTTCATGGTTCGTCCACGGGAAAGCGCCGTTGCAGCGACAGGCGAATCTGGCGCAGTGCGACGTGGCCGAGCGCGGTAAGGCCCGCGCCGGCGGCGAAGGTGAGGGCGACGATGGGCCAGTAACGGGCCGGTTCCTCGTGGCGCAGGATGACCGTGCTGTGTCCCTTGCCGGAAAACAGGACGGCGCCGAGCGTGAGCTGCAGCAGACCTATGACGAACAGGAAAATCCCGCAGCCACGCAGGACCTGGTAGCGCGCAACGGAGTCTTTGGCCTCGTGCTCGGCGCGATCGCGCAGCACACGTATCGTCTTGCGCCGGCCTTCGACGGCGGGATCGGCCGCGGCCGGGGTCGGGTAGAACGACTGGCCGCAGGCGCCGCAGCGCTGCAGGTTCGCGCCGGCCATGATCTGGGGGGCGGCGCAATGCGGGCAGGCAATCGTGCGGGAGTTCATGTGCGGGATGTCTTGGCCCTCACCCCCGCGCAAGCGCGGGGGTGAGGGCGCTTCGCGCCCCTCAGCGCCGCGACTGCGCATAGGCCGGGAACTCCTCGGGCGATATGCGGATTGCCGCACCGGTAGGGCAGGCGCGCACGCAGGCGGGACCGCCTTTTTCATCCTTGCACATGTCGCATTTGACGGCCTTCTTCTCCTTCGGCTCTTTCTTTTTCTTCGGGTCGTAGGGCGCTTCACCGGGGCCGGGGCCGAGGCCGAGCAGCAGCCAGCTCAGCAGCCCGGGCTTCTTCGGCGGCTTGGACGCCATGTGGATGACGCCGTAGGGACAATTGCGCTCGCAGTTGCCGCAGCCGATGCAGTTGTCGGCGATGTAGACCTCGCCGTTGGGCGCGCGGCGCAGCGCGTCGGGCGGGCAGTCCTTCATGCAGTGCGGATGTTCGCAGTGGCGGCACGAAGTCGGCACATGCACGCTGGCATAGGTCGGGCCGGCCTCGCGGTCCAGGCGCGAGGTGCCGCCGTGGGTTTCGGCGCAGGCTTTCTCGCAGTTGTCGCAGCGCACGCACAGCGACTCGTCGATCAGCAGGATGTCGGTCGCTTCGCCGGCGCCCTGGGCGAGCAGGAACTGGATGATGTCGCCGCCGGCCGGCAGCGCCTGCATCGCGAGGTTCGAGGCGGCGCGCTGGCGGTACTCGGCCTGCAGGCGCAGCTTGAGCACGGGCATGCGGTTGACGAGTCTCTTGAAGCTCTCGCCGTCCAGGCGCACGGTCTCGGTCGCGATCGCCGCGCGCGCCGTGGCCGAACGGCGCGATTCGCCGAGCAGCGCCATCTCGCCGACGTAGTTGCCGGCGGGCACGTAGGAGAGCACGACTTCCTTGCCGGCGATGCTGCGCGAGATCGTCAGCGAACCCACGCGCACGAGATGCAGGCAGTCGCCGACTTCGCCTTCGTTGAACAGCACGTCGCCGGCGGCGAATTTCTGCAGTGTCGCGCCGGCAACCATCTCCTTGAGCTGCTCGGCGCTGGCTTCCGGCGCGAAGCGCGACTGGATCGCGCGCAGGATGAAGACCTCGTCGATCTCGCGCTTGACCGCGGCCACCGAATTGATCAGCCGATTCATCGAGCGTCGTGGTGTCTCGATCAGCACGCAGCCGTTGCCGGCCGTGACCGTGGCCGAGCGGCGCCGGCCTGAGATCAGGCCCATCTCGCCGAAGAATTCGCCGCGGCGCAGGGTGATGTGCTGCTTGCCCGCATCGTCGAGCGCGATATGCACTTCGCCGTCGACGATGGAATAGAAGCTGTTGGTGTAGTCGTTGCGCGTGAATACGACCTCGCCCGGCCGGGGCGCGCGCAGGTCGGAGTCGAGCATGAACTCGCGCAGTTGCAGCGGCGTGATGTGCGAGAGCACGCGCACGTTCTGCTGGATGCGTGCGAGCGCCTCGTCGACGCCGCGGAAGCCCGGCATGGTGTCGAGCTTGGCCTTGAGCAGCGGCGCGTCGGCGGGTTCCACGCGCTCGCCGCGGATGTACTCGATGACCTCGTAGCCCTGGTTCATGGCCTGC
>JAAFHE010000580.1:0-2789 GCA_013298265.1 Lysobacterales bacterium
TAGTCGCCGAGCGCGAGGTTCGCATCGACATGGCGGCGTTGCGCGTTCGCCGCGATCTCGACCAGCACGCGGCCGTCGCGCGACAGCACGTAGCGCGCGACATCGGGTGCAGCGCTCGCGCTCCAGGTCAGGGTTGCGGTGTTGCCCGCCAGCGTGCCGTCGAGCACGACCGGATCGGGTGGGGTGGTATCGCCGATGCCGACTGTCGCGACGGCGGACCACGCGCTCTGCAAGGCGCTCGCGTTGACTGCGGCGACGCGATAGCGATGCTGGCCGTCGAGCACCGTCTGTCCGAACGTCGTCGTAGCGACGAGATGCCAGGCGCGTACGCGCACCTCGGCCAGGGTCAGGTACGCGCTGCCGCCGGCGACGAGCGGGGAGCGCACGACGAGGCGCAGCCGGTCGCTGCGGTAGGCCGCGGGCAGTGCGACGGTCAGCGTCGCCGACGCGGCGCCCCGCTGCTGCGCGACGCGCACCCAGCTGTCGTCACCCGCATGCGCATAGACGTCGATGTTGCCGCTGGCCGTGTCGCTGCCGCGCCAGTCGAGTTCGAGCGCGCTGACGACCTGCGCTGCACCGAGGTCGAGTTCCAGCATCGGGTCGGTCTGTGCGTCGAGCGCGAGGGGTTCGAACCAGGTCGATAGATCCCAGTAGGTGTCGGGGTTGCCGTCGATGCTGCGCTCGGCGTCGCAGCAGGTGGCCGACGTTGCGGACGCCGGCACCAGCGTGTCGTCGGCGTGCGCGACGCCGCCGTTGTGTTCGATGCGGTAGCCGATCACGTCGGCTTCCGCGTTTGCGTTCCATTGCACGCTCACGTCGTAGCCGGTCGCGCTGGCCTGCACGCCGATCGGTGCGGCCGGTGCCGCAGCACGCGTGACCCGGCGCGTTGCGCTGCGCGAACGGTCGCCGGCATTCGTCAGTGCACGCAGCACGATGACGTTGTCGCCGGCGGCTAGCGTGATCGCATCGAGCGCGAAACGGCCGTCGCCATTCGTAGCGCCGGCATCCTGCTCGGCGCCGGTTCCCACGCGCACGGACAGCCGTCCGGGCAGCGCGCTGCGACCTAGCAGCGGCGTCGTCGCCTGCGTGGTCGGCGTGAACGGCTGGTCGAGCGTGAGCGAGAACACGTCGGCGTCGTCGCTGCTGGCGTCTGAGCGGTTGCCGGCGGCGTCGAGCGCGCTGACGCGGTAGGTCCAGCGGCCGTCGGTCCGGCCGGTGTCGATGCGTGTCAGATCGGCGCCATCGTCGCCGACACGCTGCCAGTCACCTCCGACGAGGCGTTCGACACGATAGGCGACGACGTCGGGATCGGCGCTCGCGGTCCAGCTCAGCTGCACCGTGCCACCGTCGGCGACGGCCAGCAGCGCGCCCGGTCCGGCCGGCGCGGTCAGGTCCGCATAACGCACGCGCACCTGCGGCGGTTGTGGATCGTCGAGGCCGGCGGTGTCGCGCGCGAGTGCGCGGATTTCGTAGTCGCCGTACGGCAGATTGCCTGGTGTCCAGCGCACGCGGTACGGCGCTTCGCTCAGCGCGGCGCCGAGCGCGGTCCAGCCGGACGTGCCGGCCGCGCGCCAGGCGAACAACACACTGGCGATGTCGCCGTCGCGGCTCGATGCGCGCAGGTCGACGCTGGTCTCGAACGCGAGGTCGTTTTCGGGCGCGTCGATGACGAGGTGCGGCGGACCGTTGTCGATCGGTCCGATCGCGGCGTCGTTCGAGGGCGTACTCAGGTTGCCGGCGCGGTCGATCGCGAACACGACGTAGCGGTGCGTGCCGTCGGGCAGTGCGGCGTCGAGGTAGTTGTCGGCAGTCAGCGCGTAGCCACGCAGATCTTCGGGCAATTGCGCCGGCGCGTTGACGAGCCGGCCGTTGCGATAGAGCAGATAGCCGAGCAGGTCGGGTTCGGTGTTCGCAGTCCAGGCGATCGCGCCGTCGGCGCCCTGCAGAATTGCGATGAGACCCTGCGGCGGCGCCGGTGCGAGATTGTCGACGATGACGGCGACCTCGCTCGTGGCCTCGTTGCCGCTGCGGTCGCGCGCGGCCAGGCGCAAGGTGATCGCGGCTTCCTCGGCATAGGCGAGGGTGTTCCACTGCGCGAGGACCTGGTTGCGCTGCGGCAGCGAGCCTTGTGCGAGCGTGACCGGCGCGTCGCTGCCGTCGCTGCGGCGCGCGGTCAGGACAAAGCCGTCGAAGTCATCGGCGCTGAACGCCGTGCCGGCGACGGTGACGACACCGTGCAGGCGCGAGGCTGCGAGCGGCGCATGGATCGCCGCTTCTGGCGGCGTGCGGTCGAGCGCCAGCTCGACGCGGTTGCTGCGTGCGCTTTCGTTGCCCGCGCGGTCGATCGCGCTGACCTCATAGCGCCAGCGTCCGTCGGCCAGCGCCGCGTCGACGTGGCGCGGCGGGATCACGAGCGCCGCGTCGAGGCGTGCGCCGTTGCGATAGATCGCATAGCCGGCGAGGTCGCCGTCGGATGGTGGCGACCAGTCGAGCACCGCGTCGGCACCGTCCAGGCGCGCGCGTAGCTGCAGCGGCGCCGCGGGCGCGCTGCGGTCCAGGCGCAGATTGAGCGTGGCCGTCGTGGCGGCACCGGTTGCGTCGGTCGCGAGTACGCGCAGTACGTAGTCGCCGTCGGGCAGGGCGAAATCGAGATCGGCGAGCACGCTGTCGCTGACGGGAGCCTCGCCGCGATAGAGCAGGGTCCAGTGGCCGGACAGCGCCTGGCTCGGTGTGGCGATGGCGACGCGATAGTCGCGCAGGTGCGCATCGAGCACGCTGCCGCGCAGCGC
>JAAFHE010000580.1:2799-3419 GCA_013298265.1 Lysobacterales bacterium
GCAGCGCCAGGTGTCCTGCCAGCGCCGCGCCGGACGCTGGCGCGGTGATCGTCACGACCGGCGGCGTGCCGTCGATCGCGAGCGGTTGCGTCGCTTCGGCCGTGTTGCCGGCGCGGTCGCGCACGCGCAGACGCAGGCGGTAGTCGCCGTCGGCCTGGGTCACGGTCCACTGGCCGAGCGCGGCGGCAACGACGTCGGTCGTGCCGCTCGCGATCAGCTCGCCGTTGTCCTCGCCGGGTCGCAGCAGTTCGATGCGGTAGTCGTCGACGTGTGCGTCGTGCGCGCTGCCGGTGATCGCGACGGCAGTGCTGCCGCGCGGCAGCACGCTGTCGCGCATCGGTGCCGTCAGCGCGGCCTCGGGTGGCGTTGCGTCGAGCGTGAAGACGTGGTCCTGTTCGACCTGATTGCCGGCGCGATCCTGCGCGAGCACGGTGAAGCGGTAGGCGCGTTCGGCCAGTCCGTCGAGTGCGGTGAGAACCTGCACGCCGCTGCCGGTCCCGCCGAGCTGCGCGACGACGGCGCCGTCGTCGACCGTGGCGAGGCGCGCGTCGAAGCGGTCGAGCCGCGGCTCGACGATGCGGAAGGACACGGTTTCGCGGCCGTTCGCGTAGTCGCCGGCC
>JAAFHE010000582.1 GCA_013298265.1 Lysobacterales bacterium
CGTAGGCCTGCGACGCTTTGCTATCACCCGCAGCCCACGAGGTCCGTTGTAGCATCGCCGCCCGACGCGGTCGCCGGCAGGACCGGCACCCACCGACCAAGGAAGTCTCCGCCATGAGTGAAAAAAACCACTTTTCCATGATTCGCGGGTTTCATCTGGCTGACTGGTTCACTCTCGCCAACGCGGCCTGCGGCATGGCTGCGGTCTTCGCCGCCATGGCCAGCATCGTGCCGGGCAGTCGCATCAGCCTGCTGCTCGCCGCGGCGTTCATTCCCGCCGCGTTCGTCTTCGACGTGCTCGACGGCCGCATCGCCCGCTGGCGCCAGCAGCAGTCGGCGCTGGGGCGCGAGCTGGATTCGCTGGCCGACGTGATTTCCTTCGGCGTCGCGCCCGCCGCGATCGGCTACGCCTCCGGCATGCGCGGCCTGTGGGACTGCCTGATCCTCGGCTACTTCGTCTGCTGCGGCGTCAGCCGCCTCGCGCGCTACAACATCACCGCCGAGGCGCTGTCCTCCAACGACAGCGGCAAGGTCAAATACTTCGAAGGCACGCCGATACCCACCAGCCTGCTGCTAGTCATCGTGCTCGCGGTTGCGGCCTGGCAGGGTCGCCTCGGCGACGCGCTGTGGCTCGGTGCCGTCGACATCGGGCCGTGGACGCTGCATCCGCTCGCCGTGATCTTCGCTGTTTCCGGCTCGCTGATGATCAGCAAGACCTTGCATATCCCGAAGCTCTGACGCCAAAAGCGGCGGCTCGCGAAAGCTGCCCTTAACGATGATGGCACCGCTCCGCCTTGACCGTTGCTAAGACGTCGCGGCGGAAGAAAGAAGCCGGACGCACTGCCGTCGCGTGTCATCGAAGCGCACCGACGAAACCGGTAGCGGCACCGCATCGGCGGTCATTCCGATAGCTGCAATCCGCTCGAACAGCAACGCTGCGGCAGCGGGATCGGAACCTGCATTGGTGATGAGAAAATCCACCGCGTAGTCATCGCGCTCCTCGTCGAACTGAGCGTCCATGATCCAGTGGTTCGACTGCGGATCGGCGACGAGAAGAAAGTGCGGAAAATCCCAAAAGTCGCGATATTTCACGATGCGCAGCCACTGATCGAATGCCGGTAGCACGAGTGGTGATCTCCGGGAAGCGTTGCAGCGGTAGACCAAAAAAGGCGTTACATGTTCCCTAGCCGCCAGCGGCCCTTGTAGGCGCGCAATGCCGCAGTGCAACACCGGCGACGACCACAAGCCGTTCAAGCGAGCAATCTATTAATCCGCTTGCGCCGTCCACGGCGGCGCGCCGACACTGCGTCATCGCTGTTTTCCCAGGAGCTCGCCGTGAACGTCACCGCTACCCCTTCCGCGCCTGCAGCCGACACTGACACCCTGCGCCGCGACGTCAGCGTCGCGAAGAACCTGTTCTTCGGCGAAATCGTCGAAGAAAACCTGTTTCCCTATCCGAAGATGCGCGACAAGGATCGCGAAGTGCTCGGCGCGATG
Source organism: Lysobacterales bacterium (assembly GCA_013298265.1). Taxonomy (GTDB): domain Bacteria; phylum Pseudomonadota; class Gammaproteobacteria; order Xanthomonadales; family Rhodanobacteraceae; genus Tahibacter. The sequence goes on from JAAFHE010000582.1 coordinate 1,497, forward strand.
ATCGACGCGCTCGACGATTTCCTCGCGCCGAAACACGCCGATCTCAAGCACTACGACCGCGAGGCCGAACAGCCGCCCGAGTTCATTCAGGCGCTGCGCGACATGGGCCTGTTCGGTCTGATCATCCCCGAGGAATTCGGCGGCCTGGGTCTGTCCAACGCCGCCTATGCACGCGTGCTGTCGCAGACCAGTGCGCACGACTCCTCGGTCTCGCTGACCATCGGCGCGCACAGTTCCATCGGCATGAAGGGTCTGCTGCTGTTCGGTACCGACGCGCAGAAGGCGAAATACCTGCCCCGGCTCGCCAGCGGCGAAATGATCGCCGCGTTCTGCCTGACCGAATCCGGCGCGGGTTCCGATGCCGCATCCGTGCGCACCAAGGCCACGCGCAACGACGACGGCAGCTGGATCCTCAGCGGCGAGAAGATCTGGATCACCAACGGCGGCATCGCGGATTTCTATACCGTGTTCGCCAAGACCGACACGCCCGAAGGCAAGATGACCGCGTTCATCGTCGAGGCCAGGCAGCCCGGTGTGAGTCACGGTCCGCACGAAGACAAGATGGGCATCCGCGCCTCGAGCACGACGACAGTCGCCTTCAGCGACGTGCACGTCGCCGCGGACAACGTGCTCGGCGACGTTGGCAAAGGCTTCAAGGTCGCCATGGCCATCTTGAACAACGGCCGCACGGGCCTCGGCGGCGGCGCCGTCGGCGGCATGAAGACGCTGATCCGGCTCGCCTGCGCGCAGGCCAAGGACCGCCAGCAGTTCGGTCGCCCGATCGCCGAATTCGGTCTGGTCCGCGAGAAGATCGCGCAGATGACCATCGACTGCTTCGCCGCCGAAAGCGCGGTGTGGATGGTCGCGCACTACATCGATTCGGGCTGCACGGACTATTCGGTCGAGGCGGCCATCAGCAAGGTCTTCGCCAGCGAAGCCGTGCAGCGCGCGAGCTACGAAGCGCTGCAGATCGCCGGCGGCAACGGCTTCATGCGCGAATTCCCTTACGAGCAAGTCACGCGCGATACGCGCATCCTGTCGATCTTCGAAGGCACCAACGAAATCCTGCGCCTCTACATCGCGCTGTCCGGCCTCAAGGACGTCGGCACCACGCTGAGCGAACTCAAATCCGCCGTCGGCAATATCTTCAACGACCCGATCAAGGGCTTCGGCGTGCTCAGCACCTACGTCCGGCGCAAAGCCAGCGAAACCACCGGCTACCGCACCGACAAGATCCTGCGCGAACTGCACCCCACGCTGCGCAAGGCCGCGGCCACCTACGAGAAATACGTGGTCGAACTCTCCAAGGCCGCCGACGCCCTGTTGCGCCAGTACGGCAAGGCCATCGCCGACCAGCAGCACGCGCAGAAACGCATCGCCGACATGGCCATCGACCTGTTCGTCGGCCTGTGCGTGCTCTCCCGTGCCGACAGTCTGGTGAGAGAAACGCATCCCGAGCAACAGAGTGCCGTGACCATCGCCGAAGTCTTCACGCGGCAGGCGCGCCGGCGGCTCATGCGCAACGTGCGGGGGATGACGATCAATGAGGACAAGGCGATCGAGGCGCTGGCGGGGAGCATTCTCGACAAGGGTGCCGTCGGCTGGGACGTCATCTGACTGCCGAGCGTATTCCATTCCAAAGTCGGACAACCATGCTTGAACTCTGAATCGTAACGCGTCTGTGGGGGCGCTGCGTCCGCATCGCGGCAGGTCGTTGCGCACCGATCGAAAGCGCCCGTGTCGACGCGGCTTGGCGTAGTGGCGCGAGTGAATTGTGAAGAAGGCTGGCTTATGCAAAAACTAATCGTTGTCCTCCTTGTCTGCGGCCTGGCATGGATGGGCTACCAGAAGTACACCTCGCGGACTGCGCCACCGTTGCCGGCTACGGCCCAACGAATCGTACCGCTTGCAT
>JAAFHE010000581.1 GCA_013298265.1 Lysobacterales bacterium
TTCCTCGAGGCGCTCATGTTGTCGCGCTGGACGGCCGCGGCAAGGCCTGGTCCAGCGAAGAACTGGCCGCTCAGCTCGCGGCCTGGCGCATGGCCGGACGCGATCCGGTGTTCCTGATTGGCGGCCCGGACGGTCTGGCTGCTACCGCGTTCGCGCGCGCCGATCAGCGCTTCTCGTTGGGCGCATTGACGTTGCCGCACATGCTGGTGCGACTGATCCTGGCCGAACAGCTCTACCGTGCCGTGAGCCTGCTCGGCAATCATCCCTACCATCGCGCCTGACCGGAGTCACCGCATGCTCTATCTCGCTTCGCAATCGCCGCGCCGGCGCCAGCTCCTGGAGCAGCTCGGCCTGCAGTTCGCCGTGCTCGATGTCGACGTGCCGGAACTGCATCGCGAGGGCGAACCGGCCGAGGACTACGTCAGCCGCGTCGCGCGCGAAAAGGCCGGTGCGGGATTGCTGCAGGTGTCCGGCGTCGCCGGCGCGCTCGTGCTCGGCGCCGACACCGAAGTGGTGCTCGACGGCGACGTGTTCGGTAAGCCTGCCGATGCGGCCGCGGCCACCGCGATGTTGCAGCGCCTGCAGGGACGTCGGCATCGCGTGATATCGACGGTGTGGCTCGTCAGCGGCGGGCGCGAGGAACACGCGACCTCGCTGTCGGAAGTGAGTTTTGCGGCCATGGACGAGTCCGCCATCGCCGCTTATGTCGCGAGCGGCGAACCGTACGGCCGCGCCGGCGCCTATGCGATACAGGGCCTGGCCGCCGCACACATCGATCATCTGAGCGGCAGCTTCAGCGGCGTCATGGGATTGCCGTTGCATGAAACCGCGCGTCTGCTGCGCAGCTTCGGTCATCCGGTCTAGCGCATGTAAGCCTATCGCGCGGCGCGCATCGACAGGCGCGCAGGGCCGCGGCTATAACCCTTGTCTCATGTTTGACATCTCCTATTTCGTATCCAGGCACTGTGGCGCGGTTCAGCCGCCCACTGACAAGGTAATTCGGTGAGCGAAGAAATCCTGATCAACGTGACGCCGCGCGAGACCCGCGTGGCCGTCGTCGAAAACGGCATGCTGCAGGAAGTGCACATCGAGCGTGCGCAGCGTCGCGGCTATGTCGGCAACATTTACAAGGGCAAGGTCAGCCGTGTCATGCCGGGAATGCAGGCCGCTTTCGTCGAGATCGGCCTGGACCGCGCCGCCTTCCTGCATGCCTCTGACATCGTTCGCGCCGCGCCGTCGCTGGTCGGCGATGCCGCGGCGGAGGGCGGCAGCTCCGGTGGACCCACGCCGCCGATTCTGGATCTCGTGCGCGAAGGCCACGAGCTCGTCGTCCAGGTCGTCAAGGATCCGATCGGCAGCAAAGGTGCACGCCTGACCACGCACCTGTCGATCCCGTCGCGCTACCTCGTGCTGCTGCCGTATTCGCGCATGGTCGGCGTATCGGTGCGCATCGAGGACGAAACCGAACGCGCGCGCCTCAAGGAAAGCCTGCAGCAGCTCGGCAAGGAAGGCAGCCTTGGTTTCATCGTGCGTACCAATGCCGAAGGACAGACCCACGAGGCGCTGGCTGAGGACGTCGACTACCTGGGCCGGCTCTGGCAGGCCGTGCAGGAAGGCATCGAGCGGGCGCGGGTCGGCACGCGCATCTACGAAGACCTGCCGCTGAGCCTGCGCGCGCTGCGCGACCTCATGCGCCGCGACATCGAAAAGGTGCGCGTGGATTCGCGCGAAACCTTCGACAGGATCCACAGCTTCGTGCAGCAGTTCATGCCGGACATGGTCGATCGTGTCGAGCACTATCCGGGCGAGCGGCCGATCTTCGATCTCTACGGCGTGGAGGACGAGATCCAGCGCGCGCTGCGCAAGGAAGTGCCGCTGAAATCCGGCGGCTATCTCATCGTCGACCAGACCGAGGCGATGACCACGGTCGACGTCAACACCGGCGCCTTCCTCGGCCATCGCAATCTCGAGGAAACCGTCTACCGCACCAACCTCGAAGCGGCGCAGGCCGCGGCGCGGCAGCTGCGCCTGCGCAATCTCGGCGGCATCATCATCATCGATTTCATCGACATGACCGACGAGGAGCACAAGCGTCAGGTGTTGCGTACGCTGGAAAAGGCGCTGCTGCGCGATCATGCCAAGACCACGGTCTACGATATGTCGCCGCTGGGTCTGGTCGAGATGACGCGCAAGCGCACCATGGAAAGCCTCGAGCGCCAGCTGTGCGAGCCCTGCCACGAATGCGGCGGACGCGGAACCCTCAAGACCGCCGAGACCGTGACCTACGAAATCTTCCGCGAGATCACCCGCGCGGTGCGCCAGTTCGATGCGGAGAAGCTGCTCGTGCTGGCCGCACCCAAAGTCGTTGCGCGCATCCTCGACGAAGAATCCGCGGCAGTCGCGGAACTCGAGGAGTTCATCCGCAAGACCATCCGCTTCCAGCCCGAAGAGCACTATTCGCAGGAGCAGTTCGATGTGGTCCTGCTCTGACCGCCGGCACCTCGCGCGTGCGGTCCTGAATCCGTGACACCGTGGCGCCGCCGCCTGCGCCGTCTGCGCATCGCGCTGACCGTAGGCCTGGCTTGCCTGATCATCCTTGCCGCCGTGCTGGTCGGCCTGCTGCGCCTGCTGCTGCCGCAGGTCGGGCTGCACAAGGAACGCGTCGAAGCACTGCTGTCGGAGCAGTTGCGGCGTCCGGTCAGTATCGATCGGGTAGAGGGCAACTGGAGCGAAAGCGGCCCGTTGCTGCGGCTGGAAGGGGTTCATGTCGCCGCGAGCGATGTGAACTGGCCGCCGCTGGTGATTCCGCAGGCCGAGATCGGCATCGACCTTGGCGCCTGGCTCAGTCGCGCGCGGCGCTGGAGCGAATTCCGCATCAACGGGCTGGACCTGAGCCTGGAGCGCGCGGCCGACGGCCGCTGGCAGGTGTCGGGACTCGTCGGCGGCGACAGTGAGGGCGGCGGCAATCCTCTGCTGTCGCTCGGAGCGATCGTGCTGCGCGATGCGCGCGTGCGCGTGACTGACCCGGCGCACGCGATCGATGCAGCGGTGCGTGTCAGCGAATTGCGCCTGATCAACGAGGACGGCCGGCACCGCATCCTGGCCGTGCTCAGGCGCGACGCGCCCGCCGCCACGCCGCTGCAGTTCATTGCCGAGTTCGACGCCGCGAGCGGCTCGGGCAGCGTCTATGTCAACGGTACAGCGCTCGATCTGGCGGCGCTGACCCAGGGCCTGTCCTGGCAGGGACGAACCGTACGCACCGGTCATGGCAGCCTGCAGCTATGGGCGCGGTTGGAAAACGCCGAACCGGTTTCCGCGCACGCGAGGCTTGATCTCAACGGCGTCGAGATCGACCCGACCACCGAGCACAAGGAGGCCGGCGCCAGGACGATCGGGCTCGCACAACTG
>JAAFHE010000583.1 GCA_013298265.1 Lysobacterales bacterium
GGCGCGATGGATCGCATCACGCCTCCTTCGCAAGCTCTGGAGTTCCATCGTGCATTGCGCTTGCAAGGCGTGAAGACCGTGCTGGCGACCTACCCGACGGAAGGGCATGGCGTGCGGGCGGCTGCGCCTTTGATCGACCTGGGAACGCGGGCCGTGCTCTGGTTCGAAGAACACCTGGGTGCAAACTCCAAGTGAGGGGCTGACTTGTGGCCCGAAACGCCGCGCTGACGCAAGCCGAACGCGCCGCGTGCACCAACGACGCTGACGTGTCGCCGTCGTTGGTGCACATTGCGCATCAGATCATCGGCCACGATCTGACCTTCAGCACACCGCACGGCCCACAGCGCATGGTCTACGCCGACTGGACCGCCAGCGGCCGCCTGTACCAGCCGATCGAAGACCGCCTGCTGCGCGCAGTGGCGCCGTGGATGGCAAACACCCACACCGAGACCAGCGCCACCGGCCACGCCATGAGCCTGGCCTACGCGAAGGCCCGTTCGATCATCAAGCATCACATTCACGCCTCGGCCGACGACGTGCTGCTGGCCACCGGCACGGGCTGCACTGGCGCCATCAACAAGCTGCAGCGCCTGCTCGGCCTGCGTGTGCCGTCCAACTTCATCGGCCACGCCAGCGTCTTTCCCAATCGCCGTGCGCTGGTGCTGGTGACGCACATGGAACACCACTCCAACCAGACCTCCTGGCTCGAATGCGCGGCCGACGTGGAAGTGATCCCGCCCACTCCCGAGGGCCTGGTCGATCTGGCCGCTATTCCCGCCATCCTGGCGCGCTATGCCGATCGGCCACTCAAGATCGCCGCCGTCACCGCTTGCTCCAACGTCACCGGCCTCCACACCCCGTACCACCAGATTGCTGCGCTGATGCATGCCCAGGGTGGCCTGTGCTTTGTCGACTTCGCCTGCTCGGCACCGTATGTCGACATCGACATGCACCCGGCCGATGCGGCGCTGCGTCTGGACGCCATCTACTTCTCGCCGCACAAGTTCCTCGGCGGGCCGGGCTCGTGCGGCATCCTCGTCTTCGCGCAGAGCCTGTACACCGCTCGCGTGCCTGACCAGCCCGGCGGCGGCACGGTGACCTGGACCGACCCGTGGCGGGGGCACAGCTACTTCGAGGACATCGAGACCCGGGAAGACGGCGGCACGCCCGGCATCCTGCAACTGATCCGCGCCGCGCTGGCGGTGCAGCTGAAGGAGGCGATGGGCACCGCGCGCATGGCCGAGCGCGAGCGCTCGATCGTGCGCCGGGTGTTCGAGCAACTCGCCGACGTTCCGCGCGTTGTCATCCTCGCGGCCCAGCACCGCGAGCGGCTGCCGGTGTTCTCGTTCTACATCGAAGGCCTGCACTACAACCTGGTGGTGCGCCTGCTCAATGACCGCTTCGGCGTTCAAGCGCGCGGCGGCTGCTCTTGCGCCGGCACCTACGGCCACTACCTGCTACGCGTGGACCCGCAGCGGTCCCACAGCATCACGTCGCGCATCGATATCGGGGACCTGTCGGACAAGCCGGGCTGGGTGAGGGTGTCGTTTCATCCGGTGATGGGTGACGACGAAGTGGACAGGGTGTGCCAGGCCATCGCGCAGATCGCGCGGCAGGGCGAAGTGTGGGCACGCGAGTACGAGCACTTCCCGCAGGCGAACGACTATCGGCGCATCGGCTGCGAGGACGGCACGCAAGCGGTTGTGGACGGCTGGTTCTGCGGGTCCGCAGCGTGAGATCGGAGCCACGCGAGCGGTCGGCCATTGCGACCTGGTTTGGGCCCCGGGTGGATGTCAATTATGAACGCAGAACTGTTACGCGACCCCGCGCGAAGGCGACCCATCGAGGCGGGCACGCCTTCGCCTGCGGCGCCAATCAACGGCGCGCAGACCCCGGCCGCACCTTGATCGACCTCGGTGTGACCACCGTCTTCGGCTATCCGGGCGAGGTGAAGATGAACCTGGCGGCCATCGACTGGCGCCGCCGAGCGGCGCGCGACCTTGCGGCCGCGCAGCGTGCTGCCCATCCCGACACGGCAGTCGTGATCCAGATGCCGCGCAGCCTGGAGTCAATGCTGCGCTACCGCATCGACTCCCTGACCCGCTACCCGGACGCGGCCTTCGTCCACCGCGTGCAGGATGCCGAGCGTGCGGCGGGCTGCGGCGACACATTGGTCAAGGCAGCGGCGCAGAACCTCTTCAAGCTGATGGCCTACAACGACGAGTACGAAGTTACGCGGCTGTTCACCGCACCCGAGTTGCGCCAGGCGTTGAGCGACGCCTTCGAGGGTGATGTCACACTGCAGCCCAACCTCGCGCCGCCACTGCTCGGGCGCATCGATGCGCAAGGACGGCGGCTGAAGCAGCGCTTTGGCGCGCAGACGATCTGGTTGTTCGGGCTGCTCGCGCGCTTGCAGTTCCTGCGCGGTGGGCCGCTCGATGGTCTCGGCCGCAGCGAAGAACACCGCACCGAGCGCGCCTTGATTGACGAGTACCGCTCCGCGGTCGAATCCGCCTTGCTACTGTTCGGCGAGCGCGTCTATGCGATCGCCCTTCAACTTGCCCGCTTCCCAGAGCAGATCCGCGGCTTCGGCCATGTCAAAGCACCGACCGTCAGCAGCGCGCGTGCCGCCCAGTGGGGGTTGCTGGCACAGATGCACGCTGTCCGCTCGATGCCTGCATCTGACGCGACGGCGCAGAGCACCTGAACCTGATCACCTTCAACGAGCCGATGCCATGAATGCCATCACCCAAATGCCTTCGTTCGAATCCTTGTTCGGCCTGCCCGGCGAAGCACCACATGAGCAGGTGCTGTTCACGGCCGATGCCGCCAGCGGATTGCGGTGCATCATCGCCGTCCACAGCACCGCACGCGGTCCCGGCTTCGGCGGCTGCCGGGTCTGGCGTTATGCCCATGATCAAGCTGCGCTGACCGATGCACTGCGGTTGTCGCAAGGCATGAGCCTGAAGAACGCCCTGGCCGACCTGCCGTTCGGAGGCGGCAAGGCGGTCATGTTGCAGCCCGAAGGCGCGTTCGATCGCGAGGACCTGTTCGCCGCCTTCGGCCGTGCCGTGCACGCCGCGCAGGGTCGCTACATCACGGCCGAAGACGTCGGGAGCACGACGGCCGACATGCTCCGGGTGCAAGCTCAAACGCCCTACGTGAGCGGCATTCACCGGCCCGGCTCGTTCGGGGGCGACCCATCGCCCAAGACGGCGTATGGCGTCTTCCTGGCGATCGAGCAGGGCCTGCGGCATCACCTGCACCGTGGCCTGGCCGGCAGCACGGTGGCGGTGCAGGGTCTCGGCGCTGTGGGCATGAATCTGGCGGAGCGGCTGCACGATGCGGGCGCGCACCTGGTGGTTGCCGATGTGCATGAGGCCAAGACGCGCGAGGCCGCGATA
>JAAFHE010000584.1 GCA_013298265.1 Lysobacterales bacterium
GCACGAGCTCCGAAGAACGGCGAAGGCGCCAACGTAACGTCCATTTCCTGGACCACTGACCAGCTATCGGTAGGCGAACTGCCGCCGCCAACCATGAACATGCGGCCGAGACTATCGACGCCAGTGGCACCGAGGTAGGAATAGTTGAAGTTGGTTCCCGTCGTCGTTGACGCGATGCGCCACTGGACCGTGTTCTGGTCGATGATGTAATTGGCCAGGAAGGCGCGGCTAAAGTCGGATCCACTGCCGGCAGGTATACCCAGACTCAGACCGATCATGTATACGCTGCCGCGCCCCGTTCCCGGATAAGAGCCGATGCCCGCCAGGGCGACTCCAAATTCCGCCTGACCCGCGGGCGGCAGTATGGTGAGGCACGTCCCTGACGGGGTAAATGTCGGGTCGAATGTGGCATTGCGCAGAATGCGACACACTCTCAGCGAGTACGTCACTGCGCCGAAACCATCGTCCACGCGCTGATGAAAGCCCAGCAGTATGGCGTTATTGGGCACATCGAAGCCGAGCTTTGGCTCGCCCAGCGTCACAGGGCCGGCAGAGCTGGAGGCAGCTATCTCCATACCCGGTCCGAAGACAGGGTCCAAGCTGCCATCAGCATTACGCACCTGCAGCAACACTGTCTGGGTTTCGGGCCGCGCTGCAGCCACCGCAAATTGGCCGCTGGTGAGTAAAACCATGCCCTGCTGACCCACGCGATAGCCGCCGGCCGCGATCGCGAACCGGCCGCCGGCGCCAAACGCCGGATCGGGCAGGCCTTCCTGGGCGCCGGCGCGACCGGACGTACCCAGCAAGGCGAGCAAACTCGACAACAACAGTGCGCAGAAACGGGACATGGGTGATCTCAGTTGCGGTGACATCTGGCTTAACGCAACTGCATTGGCTCAGGGATCAAACGGCCCACTATTTTTCCCGCAGCCGTCTATCCGACCCGCAGGTGTCCCGTCCGCCTTTTTGTTGACGGACCAGACCAATGAAGCTGCCGCTCCTGTCTGTTGTCACGGACAGGGTCGATGGAGCCCGACAGGACCGGCTCGGCGTAGCCGGTCGAAAAGCAAATGTCGGCTCTCGAACGGAGCTCTGCCGAATTCGGTCTTCTCCTCAGTTCCTCCACACGCGGTGCAATCTGGGACGTCACCCTGCGTCCATGCACCCAGGCAGTGCCGCAGAGTGGAGCGAGGAGAACCGCATGCAACACCGTCATTTCGTTTTTGTGCTGATGAGCGCGATGGCAATGTCCAGCGCGACGGGCCAGGAACCCGAGCACAGCGGACAGCGTCCGCCGCCGCCCGCCGAAACGGCGCGCCAACTCGGACTTGATGCCGCGCGCGCGTCGCAGTTCGTGCAGATCATGGAAGATCAACGCGCCAAGCGTCACGCGCTGCGACAACAGGCAGATGCCGACCGTGCGGCGATGCGACAGAAGATGGACGCGTTGCACGAGGAGACCCGCGCGCGCCTGCGCAGCGTGTTGAATGCCGAGCAACTGGCACAATTCGAGCAACTGCGCCCCAGACCACCGGGACCGCCGCCGCGCCAACGCGACGGCGCGCCACCGGAGCGGCGCTGAAGCCGCCTTACCGGCGCCCGCACCAGGCCCGCGGCAACACGGCTCGCACAACGGCTGCGCGACTCAGGCGGTTTCGTCGAATTTGTACCCGATTCCATAAATAGACTGAATCGGATCATAGCCACCGGCCGCGTCGGCAATCTTGCGGCGCAGGTTCTTCACATGGCTGTCGACGGTGCGGTCGCTGACCACGCGATGGTCGACATAGATCGCATCCAGCAACTGGTTGCGCGAGTGCACGCGGCCAGGGTGCGCTATCAGCACCTGCAGCAAACGGAACTCCACCGGCGTCAGCGGAAGCCGCGCGCCACGCACACGGGCCTCGAAACGCTCGGGCTGCAGTTCGATTCCGAGCTTGGGCGCGACGCCGCCTTGCCAGGCCTGCGCGCGCCGCAACTGCGCGCGCACCCGGGCGACGACTTCGCGCGGGCTGAACGGCTTGCACACGTAGTCGTCCGCGCCAAGCTCCAGCCCCAGCAGGCGGTCGATCTCTTCGACCCGCGCGGTCAGCATGATCACCGGAATGGTCGAAAACGCGCGCAGCTCGCGACAGACGCTGAATCCGTCGAGGCCGGGCAGCATCAGGTCGAGCAGGACCAGGTCAGGCGTGTTCTGCCGAATCCACGCGACCGCGGCATCGCCGCGCTCCAGGTGATCGACGCTGAATCCGTCGGCGACCAGATAGTCGCGCAGCAGCGCCGCGAGTTTGGGTTCGTCTTCGACGATCAGGATGCGCGCGCTGCTCATGCGCCGGCCCCGCTGCGTGGCAAGTGCACGCTGATGCGCAGTCCGCCCAGCGGCGAAGGCGCGGCCACGATGCTGCCGGCGTGGGCGTCAACTATACTTTTTGATATTGCCAAACCCAGCCCGGCACCGCCGCTGCTGCGGCTGCGCGAGGCATCGCTGCGGAACAGCCGTTCGAACAGGCGCGGCAGGTCGGCTTCGGCGACGCCCGGCGGCGTGTCGTCGATATGGATCACCCAGGACGCCCGCAAGCGCTGTGCCTGCACGCGCACGCGGCCACCCGGATCGCTGTAGCGCGCAGCATTCGCGAACAGGTTGTCCCAGAGCTGTGACAGGCGCTGCGCGTCGCCATTGATGAGCATGGCCTCGTCCGGCAACTGCAGTTCCAGCTCCAGTCCGCGTTCGCGCAGCAGCGCAGCATGACCTGCCGCCGCGTCACGCAACACTCCACCGAGGTCGAGCGGCTCAAGCCGATACGCCAGCGCGCCAACATCGGCCAGCGCGAGCTGATACAGATCATCGATCAGCGCGCCGAGACGCTCGGTCTCCACGCGTAAGGACGCGATCGCCGCCGGCGTATACGGACGTATACCGTCTTCCAGCGCGTGGATCTCGCCGCGCAGTATTGCCAGCGGCGTGCGCAGTTCATGCGAGATGTCGGCGATCCACTGCCGACGCGCCTGACTCGCCTGTTCCAGCGCCAACGCCAGGCGATTGAAATCGTGCGCGAGTGCACCGATCTCGCCGCCGCCGGCAGCCACGCGCGCGCTGAAGTCGCCAGCGGCGAGTCGGCGCGCACCTTCGGTCACACGCTGCAACGGGCTCAGCACACGGGCGCCGAGTGCGACCGAAGCCAGCAGCGCAAGCACCAGCGCGACACCGCCGGCACCGGCGGCGATCCAGGTCTGGTGCCGCACGAATGCGACATCCTCCTCGCCCCGCAGGCGTGGGAGCGGCATCAGCTTGAGATGACCGACGATACGTCCATCGACGTCGATCGGGACGTCGAAATCGGCGTGTTCGAGCACGCCGCCACCACCGACGTGCTCGCCCTGGAGATCAAGCAGGATCAGGCGC
>JAAFHE010000586.1 GCA_013298265.1 Lysobacterales bacterium
TGGACCGATGAAATCGAGGGGGCTTCAGCCACTCGATCCAATGATGCTGTGGGTGTTTGGACGGCTATCGAAGGCCGTCATCCAGATACTCCAGTGTGCCTGCTGCCTTAGCGGCGCGTGGTACGGAGGGCAGGTTCCCCTCGGCGTTTCCGGCTCAAGTTCTCAGTATTTAGGCTTATTCCCATCCGCCCATAGACTCATGTGTAAATGTAATGTATATCGTTCGCCGGTCCGAGCCCTGCGGGGGCGCTCGGATCACCTATACGGGTGGCGCAAGGGTCGGCGCGCGATCGGGGGATCGCTGCCGAGAGCCTGAGCGCAAAGCTGTGCAACCAGCGCGTCGTTCGATAGACGCGTGTGTCGGTGCTCGCGGGGAGCGGGAACGCGTCAGGAATACCAACCGTCTACGCAAAGCACCGAAACCAAGCTCGTTGTCGGCAGGGGGCATCGCGCGCATCGCGCGTGCTGCATTCGCAAACGAATGGAGGGTGGAAAATGCACGAGACCGCTACCGGCAGCGCTTCGCGACTTGCCGCGGAATCAATATTGGGCTGCACGACTCACGGCACAGCGCGTGCCGTTGTTTGCTGCGTTACCGGCGTCAATGCCGAACGACCCACGGCAACACCCACATAGCCGGCACTTGCTAGCGGGGTGTGCGACAGGCGAGGTTCGTGACCGGCAGTGACGATGGCGACATGCCCAGGAACTGCAGATCACGTTGACCAGTCTGCACGCCTATCAGGGTGACCTGAAGGTGGATCTGCTCGCACCCAACAGCACGACGTTCAACCTCCGGACCCGCACAGGCGAGTGCACGGGCAACCTCATCCAGACGTTCACCATGAACGCGTTGGCGGTTGTCGCCGACGGGACCTGGAAGTTGCGCGTCGACGACAACGCCAGCGTTGGCACCGACAGAATCGAAAAGCGGAGCCTGTAGTTCCAGGGATTCGTGAGCACCGAACATACGGGATGCGGCGCGCAGCGTTCGCATGCATCCCATGCTTTGCCGGATGGTGGGCTCCAGGGGGGGGCGCCCATCCGCTTCAACGGACTGGTCCATTCGGCCGGCCCGTTCCAACCGACGCGACCAGCCGGTCGCACTGTGACATTTACGGGAGAGGGAAATTATGTCTATCTATACTTTGATAAAAAGCATGGCTGTTGCCATGCCTATTGCCCTGGCGGTATTGGGCGCGGCCCATGCCGGCGACGGCGAAGTGGTGCCGGTACAAGTGAGCCAGACGCGCGGCGTCGATGCGAAGGTGGACTACGCATCGCTGGCCAAGCACGGCCCCTGGGACGACCGCAACTACGCCCTGACAGCGGCCGATGTGGCACTGCTCGGTGCCGACGACACGCAGCTGTCTGAACCGATTCCGGCGTTCTTTCGCGTGCTGCTGCGCAAGGAAATGGCCAAGGACAACGCCACCGGCGCCCGCGGCACTTCGTTCCTCTATCCGCGCAGCGGCCTCAACCGCTACCTGCAGGCTTATGGTGGCTACCAGATCAACGGCGTTACCTACACCTCCATCCGCAGCATTGGTGAAGGGCGCCACGAAATCCTGACCGGCGACAAGGATGCCGAATCCCGCGCTCAGGAATTGCCGAACTTCGTCGGCGGTGAGAAGCGCGTCAGCACGCCGGCCGGCATGTCCGAGACGGCGATTGCCATCCATCCCACGGACACGCGCTTCGTCATCGCCGGCAGCAACGGCGCCGGCGGCGGCCAGCGCATGTGGCGCTCCGGTGACGGCGGCCTGACCTGGCAGAGCTCAGGTTCCCTGCCGGAAACCTGCTGCGATCCGACCGTGGGCTGGTCTCCCGATGGCAACGTGGCGTACACCGCCTCGCTTGCGTTCAGCGGAACCGCAGGCTGCGTCCGTGTCTACCGCTCCACCGACAAAGGTACGACCTGGAGTGCGCCGGTCGGCCTGACGACGGCTAGCTGCGACAAGGAATACCTGCACGTCGACATGCACGCCACGTCGCCGCGCAAGGGCAACATCTACGTGTCCTGGCACGAGAGCAACACGCAGTACTTCGCCCGCTCGACGGACGGCGCGGTGACGTTTTCCGCCAAGAAGTCGCTGGATACCGCCAACCGCGGCATTGGTAGCGACCTCACCACCGACACCGCCGGAAATGTGTATTACTTCTACCCGACGACCAGCGGCACCAACCGCAAGACGGTGCGCCTGATCAAGTCGAGCGACGGTGGTACCACCTTCGGCACGCCGATCAGCGTGCATGTCAACAATGCAGAGTACGACTTCCCGATCCCGGCGATGGAGTCGCGCCGCGCGTTCATCTACGTGGCCGCCGACAGCGACCGCACCAGCGGCACGTTCAAGGACTCGATCTACGCTGCCTGGACCGACACCAACGGCGGCGACAGCGAAACCGCCAGCGCCAACCATGCCATCATCAAGGTCGGCCGTTCGCGCGATGGCGGTGCCACCTGGACCGTCAACTCGCCGCATCCGACCAGCGATTCCGCTACTGTCGACCGTTTCCATCCGTGGATTTCGGTAGACAACGCCGGCCGCGTGCATGTGATCTACTACGACACCCAGAACAGCGTCAGCCGTACCGGCACCGACATCTACCACTCCGTCTCCGCCGACGGCGGCGTGACCTGGAGCACGCCCGCACGCAAGACCACCGTCACCTCCAAGAACATCAGCGAGGCCAACGAGTGGGGCGACTACAACGGTCTGGATTCGATCGGCAATGACATCATTGCCATCTACACCGACAACCGCAACGAAAGCGGCGGCACCGCCGAGTCGGTCGACGCGTATTCGATCGGTTTTGCGACGGCCGGTGGTGGTGGTGGCAACGTCGCACCGACCGCGAACTTCTCGGTCACGACCAGTGGCCTGACGGCGAACTTCACCGATTCCTCGACTGACAGCGACGGCACCATCGCATCGCGTAGCTGGAACTTCGGCGACGGCACGACCTCGACTGCGACGAGTCCGAGCAAGGCCTACACCGCAGCCGGCACCTATACCGTCACGCTGACGGTCACCGACAACGCCGGTGCGACCAACACCAAGACCAGCTCGGTCACGGTGTCCACCGGCGGCGGCGCGCAGACCTATACCAACACGACGGACTTCGCCATCACCGACAACAGCACGGTCAACAGCCCGATCGTCGTGTCCGGCCGCACGGGCAATGCCCCGAGCAATGCCTCGGTCACCGTCGCGATCGTCCACACCTATCAGGGTGACCTCAAGGTCGACCTCGTGGCGCCGGATGGCACGCTGTACAACATCCACAACCGCACCGGTGCTGGCACGGACAACATCAACAAGACGGTCACGCTGAACCTGTCCAGCGAAGTGCTCAACGGCACCTGGAACCTGCGCGTCAACGACAACGCTGG
>JAAFHE010000588.1 GCA_013298265.1 Lysobacterales bacterium
CACGGGGCTGGGCGCCTGGTCGCCGCGCTTGCCTTGCTGCTCCTTGAGGCGCTGGGCGGTCGCGAGGTACACGCCGCGATAGGCGTTGAGTTCGTCGCGGGGCAGGAGTGCTTCGACTGCCGCCTTGGTCTCCGGGGCGAGGTCGGTGTACTGGTCGAGCTGGGTCTTGAGTCGCTGTACTTCGCGGAAGCGCTCGATAAAGGTCGCCCGTGCTTCGTCACCGCGCAGTGCGGGCACGCTTTCGGGCGTGGGTGGCAGGTCCTGCGATTGCAGGAAGTCGCCGAGTTTCACCAGCGCGTCCTTGAGTTTCCCGACGACCGTGGGCGCGGGATCGACCAGCCAGATTTCGCGCGCCTTGCCTTCGTCCTTGACGCCGGAGAAAAGCGTGATCGCACTATCGACGGCCTCCTGTTGGGCACGGAAGTCGAGGATCTGGCCGTGGGGCTTGGTGGCATTGAGCACGCGGTTGGTGCGCGAGAATGCCTGGATCAGGCCGTGGTATTTCAGGTTCTTGTCGACGTAGAGGGTATTCAGGTACTTCGAGTCGAAGCCGGTCAGCAGCATGTCGACAACGAGGGTGACGTCGATCTTCTCGGCGCCCTTGCGCGGCAGATCGGCGTTGGGGAACTGCTGGTCCTTGATGCGCTTCTGCAGGTCCTGGTAGTAGAGGTCAAACTCGCTGACGGTGTGGTTGGTGCCGTAGTGCGCGTTGTAGTCGGCGATGATGGCTTTCAGCGCCTCCTTCTTCTTCTCCGGCTCGTTCTCGTTGTCGGTCCGTTCCTGCTCGAGGTCTTCCGCGAGCTGGGCGATGTCCCTGCGCTCGTCGGCGGTCTGCGCGAGTTGTGCCGGCGGCGAGAACACGCAGGCGATCCGGAGGGGAACGAAGGCCGGATCGGCGACCTGGCGCTCGGCCTGGATGGCATGGAACAGACCGTAGTACTCGATGGCTTCGTTGATCGACGCCGTTGCAAACAGCGCGTTGAAGCGGCGCGCATGCGTGGCCGCGTCGTGCTTGGCCAGGATGGCTTCGACGACAGCGCGCTTGGCGAGGGGCTGGCCGGTCCTCGGTGCGTCCTTGCCATCGGGCTTGTAGTAGTCCACGTGGAAGCGCAGGACGTTTTTGTCCTCGATCGCGTGGGTGATGGTGTAGGCGTGCAGCTCGCGTTGGAACAGGTCTACCGTCGTGCGTAGCGAAGCCTGGTCGCCTGTGATCTGCAGCCGTGACGCGTTTTCCGGGAAGATCGGCGTACCGGTGAAACCGAACAGCTGGGAGCGCGGAAAGAATTCCTTGATGGCCTGGTGGTTGTCGCCGAACTGGGAGCGGTGGCACTCGTCGAAGATGAAGACGAGGCGCCTGGATGCCAGCGGAGCGAGGCGTTCGCGGTAATTGCGCCGGTTCGTGGCGTCGAGGGCGAGGCCCAGCTTCTGTATCGTCGTGACGATGACCTTGTCGGACTTGTCCTCGGAAAGCAGCCGGCGCACCAGGGTTTCGGTATTGGTGTTTTCCTCGACGCAGCCTTCCTGGAAGCGGTTGAATTCCTCGCGCGTCTGCCGATCGAGGTCCTTGCGGTCGACGACGAACAGGCATTTGTCGATCTGGTCGTTGTCCCGCAACAGCGTCGAGGCCTTGAACGAGGTCAGCGTCTTGCCGCTGCCGGTGGTATGCCAGATGTAGCCGTTGCCGCAGTTCTGGTCGATGCAATCGACGATGGCCTGGACCGCGTAGATCTGGTACGGCCGCATCATGAGCAGCTTCTGTTCGCTCTGGATCAGCACCATGTAGCGGCTGATGGTGCGGCCGAGTGCGCATTTCTGCAGGAAGCAGTCGGCGAAGTCGTCGAGATGGGTGATCGGCTTGTTGTCGCGATCGGCGTAGTGATAGACCGGCAGGAAGCGCTCGTCGGCATTGAACGAAAAGTGCCGGGCGTTGTTGTTGGCGAAATAGACCGTCTCGCTGCGATTGCTGACGATAAAGAGCTGGAGGAAGCAGAGCAGCGTGCGCGTATAGCCGTTGCCGGGATCGTTCTTGTAGTCGACGATCTGCTCCATGGCCCGGCGCGGGCTGACGCTCAGGGTCTTGAGTTCGATCTGTACGACGGGCACGCCGTTGATGAGCAGCAGCACGTCGAAGCGGTGGTGGCTGTAGTCCGTGTTGATGCGCGGCTGGTGGACGACCTCGAAGTCGTTCTTGCACCAGTCCTTGATATTGACCAGGGTGAAGCTCAGCGGCGTGCCGTCATCGCGGACGAAGTCGTTCTTCTCGCGCAGCACGCGCGCGGCGGTGAAGACGTCGGGCTTGACGAGTTCGTCGAGCAGGCGTGAGAACTCGCCGTCGGTCAGGCGCACGCGGTTGAGGGTTTCGAATTTCTGGCGGAAGTTCGCTTCGAGCGTGGCGCGGTCGCGGATGTCGGGACGGTCGGTGTACTTGAGTTCGCGCAGCTTCTCGAGCAGGGCCGTCTCGATGTCTTGCTCGCGGACGCCGCCATATCGGCGCGCGGTAGCAGGCGGGTAGGTGATCTCGGAGGACATGTGAGCGGGCGTTCGCCAGTGGCCAGCGGGGTCAGGTAGTGTAGACGCGGCCGCCGGCTGTAGGCCTCGCTCCCGTGAGGCAGCGAACGCAACTGAACCGGGTGGCTTCTACGCAGGCGGTGTAGCGGATCTTCTGGCGTTAGTTCGCGCGAGGCCAGGCCAGCCCTTCCTGCCCTGCCCGCGGGCGATCGAACGACGAGTGCGGCCGGCGGCGTAAGCGCGTCGCTTCACGACGTGGGGCGGCGGCTCTGGCGGATTTCCCCATCAGGATTGCGATTCCGCCACCGGTGCGGCAGGCTGCGGCGGCCTAGCATGGCTCCACTCTCCCCCGCAGGATCTGTGCCATGAAATCGCCGAACCGCTTTTCGCTTGCGTCGTCGCGTCTGTTGTCGGGCCTGGTGTTTGCGCTGTTCGCCGGGGTTGCCGGGCTGGCTTGTGCGGCGGAAATCCGCATCGACGAGACAGTCGTCGAGCCATTGCCGGGCCGTGACTACAGCATGCGTCTGGACCTGGCCGCGGCGCGTTTCGACCAGATCGACGCGCAGAGCGGCGAAATCCACAGCCGCGTGTTCAGCGCCGAATGCGCCACGGCGCTGGCGCCGGGCCTGTGGCTGGCGGTGCCGGCGGATACGGGCCTGGATCTGCTGCCGGTCGGCGTGACGGTAGACCGCGCGACCGCGGTCGCGCCGGGTTGCCGTACGGCGCCGGGCCAAGCTGCAACGCTGCCGCCGGCACTGTTGCAGCAGATCGCCGCGGCCGGCGGCGGAATTATTTTTGTCAACAATGCTGCATTTGATGCGGCGGCGGAAAGCCGCGTCGCGGCGAGCGAGGCGGCACGCTGATGGCCATGCTGCGCATCGGTTT
>JAAFHE010000589.1 GCA_013298265.1 Lysobacterales bacterium
CAACGGAGCGCAAACGGTGGATCATGACCAATCTCCTTGTCGGGCCGAACGGAACGACGCGCGCACGGCGGGCCGTGCGTACTATGAACTATGTGGATTCCCCGGAAATGTGCAGACTGCTGGGCGGTCGGCGCGAATACGATACGCGGAACGGGCGGATGATCAAGCCTTGCACGAAGCACGCGCTGCAGCAGTCGTGCGCGCCGCGGGAAAAGCGGTCGCGCTATCGAAAACAGCGGCGAGGAAGATGATTCATCGCAGTGCCGAATTGCGCTTACGTCGGCGCCGTATCCCGATTTTCGTCATTCCGGCGCAGGCGGGGATGCAGTGGCTCAGGCCTTTTCGACCCGGCTAAGGCGCTGGATCCCCGCCTGCGCGGGGATGACGGGGCTTAAGTCAGTGCCATTCATCGCAGTGCCGGCGAAGCTCACGCTGCCGTTCGCGAATAGCGCAGTATGAGCAATCTATACATTAAAACTTTCGCTGGGGCGCCCGGGCCGTCAGGCCGCCACAC
The DNA here is from genome assembly GCA_013298265.1 of Lysobacterales bacterium. Classification (GTDB taxonomy): domain Bacteria; phylum Pseudomonadota; class Gammaproteobacteria; order Xanthomonadales; family Rhodanobacteraceae; genus Tahibacter. Next base: position 515 of record JAAFHE010000589.1, read on the forward strand.
GGGTGCCTGACTGGTGCGGGCGCTATTGCAGCGTGCCGGCCACTTCGCGCCGTGCGACATCGAGCCAGCGCGAATAGCGCTCGCCCGCGAGGGTGCGGGCCCTGGCGAACGCGGCCTGCGCGTCGTCGTGGCGGCCGCGATGGGCGAGATAGCGCGCCTGCACGAGCTGATAGAGATGGCCTTCGCTGACCGGCAGCGCCGGCTCTCCCAGCAGTGTTTCGAGCGTATCGAGTTCGCCGCGGCGCAGCAGCACGTCGGCATAGTCGGCCAGCATCTGCTGGTTGAGACTGCCGCTGGCGCGGGCGGCTGCCCAGGCTTCGGCGAAATACTGCGCCGCGCGCACGTCGTCGCCCTCGGCAGCAGCCATCAGGGCGGCCGCATGTACCGCCGGCGGGCGAAACTCCGCTGCGGCAGTGGCCATTGCCTCGAGTTCGCGGAATTGCGAACGCGCCCGTTCGCGGTCTCCGACGTTGAGCGCGGCGTAGACGATCGCGAGGCGGAGCCCGGCCACCGAGGCGCTGCGTGATCCTTCGGGCGTATGCGCGAGCGCGTCGTCCCAGGCGCTCAGCGCTTCGCGGAAACGACCGCCGGCCGCGTCGATGAAACCCAGCAGGCTGCGCAGCGACAGGGCCTGCTGCGGGTTTTCTTCCGCGGCCGGCAGGGCGAGCGCGTTGTGTACCGCTTCGCGCGCATCACCGAGCCGGCCGTTCTGGATGGAGGCCCAGGCTAGCGCGATCATCGCCTCACGCCGCACGTCGACGGAGGTTTGCGCCGTCGCGCGCGCCTGGGCAAGTCGCGCGGTCGCGAGCGAGTCGGCGAATCGTCCCAATTGGCTCAGTGTGTATGCGGTGGTCGCGAGCACGCGGGAGGCGCCCTCGTCGTTGCGGGTCAGGGTATACATTTGCAGGGCGGCGTCGAGCCAGGCCAGAGACCGTTCCAGCGCGCCCTGGCGCCCGGCCGCGGTGCCGAGGCTGTGCAGCAGTTCCGCATGGTCGTCGCTGTTGCCCTGGCCCCGGTAGAGGGCGAGTGCGCGCTGGCCAAAGGCGCTGGCCTCTTCCGGCGTGCCGCTGGCCAGGGCGATGCGATGGCGCAGATACAGGGCGCGTGCGTTCAGGCCGGGAAGGCGCGTGATATCCGGCATCGCCTGTGCCGAGTCGATGTCGGCCGCGGCGGCCGTCGGATCCGCAACCCGCAGGTGCTGCGCGGCGCGCTGCAGCAGAAGCTGCGCGCGTCCCTCGGGTCGGAGCGTGGTGTCCGACAGCGCGGTGGTGAGTTGGGCGAGGCAATCGCGTGGCGCACGTCCACAGGCCGGCTGCGTCGTCGGCACGACGGCAGTGATGCCGGATGCCGGATCAGCGCTCGCCGGGGTGGGCATGGCCGGCGGCCGGTTCGATTCGCCGCCGGCGCTGGTTTGCAGCATCGGGCGAAGCGCCGCGGCAAGGGCGAGTCCAAGCACGCCAGCCAAGCCCAGGCTCAGCCAGAAACGCCGTCCCCGGCGCCGCGATGCCGGGGACCGCGGTTCGGGCGCAGCGCCGGGCGGGTCAGGCGGCTGGGCCTCCTGTGCCGGCGGCGGCGCGAGTGCCGCATCGGTTACGCGCTCGGTCGTAGCGACCCATTGGTAACCGTGCCGGGGCACGGTGCGGACGAAGGGCGCCCCGTTCGTCTCGCGCAGCACGCGCCGCAATCGCGAAATCGACTGCTGCAGCGTCGCGTCGGCGACGTCGACGCGCCCCCAGACCGCGGCGATCAGTTCATCGCGTCCCACCGCGCGGTCGCGGTGCTCGACCAGGTAGCTCAGGACGTCGAAGACCTTCGGTTCGATCGCGGCGGGCATACCGTCCAGGAACAGCTCGCGGGTCGGTACGCGAAGCTCGAAACCGGCGAATCGGTAGTGAGGAGGCATGGGCTGATCCGGTGGACACGTGCTGACGGCGCGTCGCCGCGCGGCTGACGGATACGCAGTCTAGCGAGCCGTCAGCGCGCGATGAGTGTTTCGTCATGTCTGGCCATGGCAAGGCGGGCAGTCTGCGTTTCCGTGCCACGGCGTGCAGATGCCGCGGGCGCGCTGGCTGTCCGCGCTCTGGCGCGCATCGAGGAGGATTGAGAATGACGCTGTTTCCCAGTGCGCGCTGCGCGTCGTGGCTGCTGTCGATCGTTGGTTGCATCAGTGCTGCGCCGGTTCTTGCGCAGGCGCACGACGATTGGGCGAACGCCCGTGTCATACCGGGCCTGCCGTATACCGACAGCGACACGACGTCGACCGCGACCAGCGAACCGACCGATCCGGCGTCGGTGTGTTTCGTCGGGGCCGGCGACAGCCAGGGGCGCTCGTCGGTCTGGTACCGGTACGCGACGGGAGCCGCGACGGAGTATCTGAACCTGTCGACCGCGGGCAGCGGTTACGACACCGTCATCCAGGTGTACCGCGGATCGCCCGGCAGCTTCGAGCAGGTGACCGGCGGCTGCAACGACGATGGCGTGCTGCTGCAGTCGCGAATTGCCGGCTTGCGCCTCGCGCCCAACACCGTCCACTGGATCGAAATCACCGCGCACGGCACGGTCAGTACGGGCGGCAGCCTGGTGTTCAGCGCCAGTGCCGCGCCCGTGTATGCCGTCACGCGCACGGACGACCCGAATCCGGCGCAGGCCGGCTGCACACCTGGGGACTGCAGCCTTCGCGCGGCGATCAAGTCGTCCAATGCCACGCCCGGCGCAGTGCTGATTCCCGCCGGCACCTACGCCATCACGCTGGGTACGACCGGTGACGATGCCAACGCCGGTGGCGACTTCGACATCAAGGCCGGCATGGGCATCTACGGCGCCGGCATCGACGCGACGATCATCGACGCGGCCAACCGCGACCGCGCGTTCGACGT